>DAIDKJ010000319.1 GCA_027450105.1 Ferrovum sp. | reverse complement strand
AGAACATCGAGGAAGCGGGGCGGGGCGCCGAGGAGTTCGGTCAGGCGCTGGACACCACCCTGGGCAGCCTGGGCGACAACGCCGACGCGCAAAGCCTGCGCATCATCGCCAGCGGGCTGTTGGTGGCCACCCAGCGCGCACGCCAGCGCAACGGACACCTGCAGCAGCGCCTGCAGGTCACGCTGGCCGAGAGCGAGAAGCTCAAGCTGGAACTGGAGCGCCATCGGCGCGAGGCCCTGATCGATCCGCTCACCGGCCTGTGGAACCGGCGCGCGATGGACAACGAGCTCGACGAGCTGATGGCGGTGGAGCCCGATGCGCCCTTGAGCCTGCTGATGCTGGACATCGACCACTTCAAGCGCATCAACGACACCTTCAGCCACGCTGCCGGCGACGCCGTCCTCAGGCAGTTGGCCGAGTTGCTGCGCACCACTTCGCGCTCGGAGGACGTCGTATTCCGCTACGGCGGCGAAGAATTCGTCGCCGTACTGACCAACGCCAACCAGCGC
>DAIDKJ010000318.1 GCA_027450105.1 Ferrovum sp. | reverse complement strand
AGCGTAGCAAACGCGACAATCGACTCATTTCACAGGCTGAAAAAGAATCCCGCGGCGCCCTCGTCGCTACCCTTTAAATTGGAGGCTCTCATGTTTGAACTCTCAACCGATGTCTGCAATATGAAAACACTCAAGAACGAGGATCTGTCCGCTTACGATGCGATCTACCTGGGCGATTTTTCCTGTCCGGAGTACCCCAATAATTTCAGTTCCAATGCCAAACAGTTGAAGAAAGGTCTTGACCTGGTCAAGTCGCACGATCAAAAAGCGTATCTGCGGCTGTATGCCGTGCCCAGTAATCACGATATGCCGTGGGTGGAGGAACTGATTGATACGGCCCTGGATCTGCCCTTCGATGCATTGGAGGTGCACAACCTGGGACTGTTGCGGGTTTTGCAAGAGAAACAATGCACGATTCCAATTCACCTGGGCGTATTCGGTAACCTCTATACCCATGAAACCGCAAAAGTGCTCAAGGGATACGGCGTGACGCGCGTCTACCCCAACCCC
>DAIDKJ010000317.1 GCA_027450105.1 Ferrovum sp. | reverse complement strand
TGTCAAGCACAACAGACGGTCGCATGGGCATCCTTTCTTATCGAAACTCGTTGAGATGATATGCAATCAAGAATAGAATTTCAAGAACTATTTTCGAGAATCGCAATGCCTTGATTCCCGTGCCGCGCCGGTTGCCTTGGCGGGCTTGTCACAAACCTACGTTTTCAAGAAGAAGGAAACCGCATGCCCCGCCGTTCGATCCTCTCCGCCGCCGAGCGCGAAAGCCTGCTGGCGTTGCCGGACACCAAGGATGAGTTGATCCGTCACTACACGTTCAGCGAAAGCGACCTCTCCATCATCCGGCAGCGGCGCGGCCCGGCCAATCGGCTGGGCTTCGCGGTGCAGCTCTGCTACCTGCGCTTTCCCGGCGTCATCCTTGGCGCTGATGAGCCACCGTTCCCGCCATTGCTGAGACTGGTCGCCAACCAGCTCAAGGTCGGCATCGAAAGCTGGGACGAGTACGGGAAGAAGCGTACGCCTCCTTACGGGCCGAACTAACTGAGACATAAAA
>DAIDKJ010000316.1 GCA_027450105.1 Ferrovum sp. | reverse complement strand
TGCAGCCCATGCCATGGAGGGGTCACAGGGCACTATCACCGTACGCACCTTCAGTGAAGGCGAGAATGTATTTGTTATGATAAGCGACACTGGGAGAGGCATACTGGAAGATATCAGGAAACGTATTTTTGAACCGTTCTTCACCACCAAGGAGGTGGGCAAAGGGACCGGCCTGGGGCTTTCAGTCAGTTACGATATCGTCAAGAAGCACAACGGTGAAATCCTGGTTGAAAGTGAAGTGGGCAGGGGTAGCGTCTTTACGGTCAGGATTCCGATCAAGGGGGCGGAGGGATAATGGTATGTGCCCGCGTTCGCTCGCGTGCCATGCGCCATGCTTGGCGAGATCGGGTAGGAGGCGGGATTACTCCCGCCGTCCTCCCACACCACCGTGCGAACGGTTCCGTACACGGCGGTTCATGAAGTTTGTTGAAGTCGGTGGAGCTGGTCTATAAATGACACCAGCCCCATTTATCCAACCCCTCAACTTCGGGGTTGTCTCTTCGATGGTTGTCTGGAGC
>DAIDKJ010000315.1 GCA_027450105.1 Ferrovum sp. | reverse complement strand
CCAGCAGGCCGTCATCATGAGCCTGATCGTCATCGGCGAGGCGGCCACAAAGGTGATGGATGGCTACGTCGAGTTCACCCAGGCGCATGCCGACGTGCCGTGGCGCAGCATGCGCAATATGCGTAATCGCATGGCTCACGGCTATTTCGACATCAACCTCGATGTGGTGTGGGAGACGGTACAGGAATGGCTGCCGGCGTTGCTCCAGCAATTGCCCGCCGTGCGTCAGGATGCCGACGATGAAGACCGTAACGACAAAGGCATGGAGCCATGACCAATCAAGCCGCCGATGTTCGGCCCCTCTGGCGTGTTCGATCCCGCGACCTATGAGCCGCGCTCGGGCAAGACCTTCTGGATGGCCGCAACGGACGTGAGTTCGCTGGTGGGCAAGGAGGCAGCAGCCGACACGCTCATCGGCAACTGCACGACCGCACGACCAGCCTCCCGTTAAAATTCGAGTTAGAACTCATATCCAGCCTGTCTGGGGGCACTGTGAAAGAGGGATCTCCGATGACTGTTGAATCGAG
>DAIDKJ010000314.1 GCA_027450105.1 Ferrovum sp. | reverse complement strand
GACCGGATCCGCCGGCCTTGAGAGAGAGGACAAAGAAGGGGGGGCCATCCTCATGCTGAAAGCGGTCCACGAGCTTCTTTCGCTCCCCTACCGGGGTGCCGCCATGAAGTACCAGGCCGGGGCGGCCGAACAGAGTGGCCAGGAAGGCGGCCAACGGCCCGGTCATCTCCCGGAACTGGGTAAAGATCAGCACCTTTTCCTGGCGTGAGGCGATTTCTTCGGCCAGTTCGCGCAGCCGGACAAACTTGCCGCTGCGCTCCTCGCCATAATCCCCGTCTCCCAAGGACTGGCCGGGGTGGTTGCAGATCTGTTTGAACCGCATGAGCGCCGAAAGGATCAGCCCCCGACGCTTCATTCCACTCTCCTGCTGTTCCTTGAGCGCCTCGGCCAGATCATTGACCGCCTGGCCGTACAGCCTGGCCTGGGTCTTGCTGAGGCCGCACCAGGCCACCATCTCCACCTTGTCGGGCAGATCGCTGATGACACTCCGGTCGGTCTTGAGGCGGCGCAGGATATAGGGCTGAATCAGGGAAC
>DAIDKJ010000313.1 GCA_027450105.1 Ferrovum sp. | reverse complement strand
GGCAGCGTCTATGGGGTAGCGGAACTGGCTGCCCAGATTCTCTCGGCCAGATCTCAAAAACCCGTCGTGGCCATCGCCAACAGTCTCGCGGCTTCTGCTGCTTACTGGATTGGTTCGGCAGCTTCGGAGTTTTACTGCACGCCGGGCGGGGAAGTGGGGTCAATCGGGGTGTGGCAGGCCCACGAGGATATTTCGGGCGCCCTGGAAGCCGATGGCATCAAGGTGACCCTCATCTCGGCCGGCAAGTACAAGGTCGAAGGAAACCCCTACCAGCCCTTGAACGATGAAGCCCAGAGTTTCATGCAAAGCCGCGTGGACGATTACTTCGGATCCTTCGTGGAGGCGGTAGCGGCAGCCCGGGGTGTTAAACCCCAGGATGTCATCAACGGCATGGGTCAGGGGCGCGTGATTGGCGCATCAGCCGCCGCGGGCATGAACATGGTGGATGGCGTGATGACCTTCGATGAAGTGCTGGGCAAGATGCAAAGCCGCGTCAAGCTGCCAGACAGAACCAAGGCCTCACGCTTGTCCCAGG
>DAIDKJ010000312.1 GCA_027450105.1 Ferrovum sp. | reverse complement strand
AGTCTGGCATCGGCTTGACTGCCTCGCCCCAGTGTACGCGCATCTCGGTCGGCAGTCCCTTGTGGCCAAAGTAGCAGTCGGCGATCTTCACATCTTCGATCAGGTTCCCGGGCACGCCGCTGATCAGTGACGCCGTCGATGCGTTCGAGTTGTAGCTGACCAGATTCGCAATCAACACCCGGCGCAGTGTGCCCGGCCGCATTGTCTCCTTCGGGCCGCGGTTGCGCCGGTTGAGCCGCAGAAACAGGGGTGCGTCGATCGAGTCGCGAATCGTGTTGCCGGTAATCGCAACGTCTTCAAGCAGCGCGCCATCGGAGCTTTCAAGCGCCATGCACTTCGAGCCCTCGATCACGTTGCCCGTGATCGTGATGTTGCGGAAGCCGCCGTTGGACTCCGTGCCGCACTTGATCCGGCCCTGTCGCGGCACATGCGTGTCTTCGCCAAATCGCTTCCATGTGCCTGCGATCACGCTGCCCAACTCGTAGCTTCCGGTCACGTAGTTGTTGGCGATGGTCACGTTTTCGGTTGGCCGCTGATAGCC
>DAIDKJ010000311.1 GCA_027450105.1 Ferrovum sp. | reverse complement strand
CCGGGTCAAGGTTTCTGCATAGACCCGGGCCGTGGTGATGAGCGCTGCAATCAGCGCATCATCGTCCGTAATATCCACCCGCAGGTGCGCCTTGGCCTCAAGCAGCGACACCGGCTCGGCGACGGGTTCCTGAAGGAGTTGCAGGGGCATGGCAGTTGGGGTGGCTCACGCCACACCCTTCCATCAACCGACGATCTGAGTGACTGAGGCCTGGTTGAAAGTGCTCGCCGGTTCATAGCGGGCGGATGCCCCCAGAATAAATCCTGCGGTTTCACTGGCGGCCACCCCAACAGTCAGCGTGAGTTCCACAAACTGGAAACCATTGTTCACATCCAGTTCATGGGCCTGCAGGTTGATGAGCGCCTGGGTGTTATTGCCCGTGGCCGCCACGACCTGAGTGATGGCTTTGCCCGTGACGGGCTTGGCCCCAGTGCCGGTGGCGTCCATGGCCTGCTGCAGGTTGGCATCCACGGTGGCGGATGCGCCCAGGGTGCCGGTGGCTACGATGGCCAGCAGCGTGCGCACATTGCTCATGGAGATCC
>DAIDKJ010000310.1 GCA_027450105.1 Ferrovum sp. | reverse complement strand
GGACAGCCAATGCTGTGCATCATCCATTTCAATGGAGCATTCGATCAGTTCCAACATGGCAGCCTCCTAGCCGTATTTGGCGACCTCGGGGTACTTGTTGACCATTTCAACCCCTGCAGCCACCAGTTTTTCACCTTCCTCGGCCAGCTTTTCCAGGCTGAGGAACCCGAAACGATGTACATCCCGCAACTGTTTGTTCACCACGATGAGGCGCCCCGCGATCAGGACCATGCGACCGAAACCTTCATGATGCATTTTCATCATGGGGCTCACCATGACCCCGGTCTGCTTCTCTATGGCCATTCCCACCGCGTTGTAGAAGAGCTCGAGACGCCAAAGCGTTTCAGGGTCAGGGTCGCCCATGATCGGCAGCGTCTTGCGCTTTTCCTTGTCGACGACATAGGGTTCGAGCAGCAATTCGTCGCTCTTCTTCTCCCAGGTTCCGAAAGAATCCTGAGCGCGCCATTGCTTGACGAGTTCCCTGACGAACAGGGATTCCATAGGACTTGCTTCGACTGTATCAACCATGCTCCACCTCTTCTTC
>DAIDKJ010000309.1:314-548 GCA_027450105.1 Ferrovum sp. | reverse complement strand
AATGCCGGCGGGATTGCCGAGATGAGCGGACTGGAAGGTGATGTCCGCAAAACCACGGATGCGCTTGATGCGGTTGGAAACACCACCAAGGCGGTGACCAAAGGCTATGCCATTGGTTCGGCCGGTCTTGGGGCCCTGGTGCTGTTTGCCGCCTATACCCAGGATCTGACCTTCTTCACCCGCCATTCGGACGTCTACACCTACTTTGCCAATGTGGCGGTGCCGAACTTCTCA
>DAIDKJ010000309.1:0-304 GCA_027450105.1 Ferrovum sp. | reverse complement strand
GATCCCTGGGTCGTGGTGGGATTGTTCATCGGCGGCCTGTTGCCCTATCTGTTCGGCGGCGTGGCGATGACGGCCGTGGGACGGGCGGCCGCGGCCGTGGTCGAGGAAGTGCGTACGCAGTTCCGCGAAATGCCTGGCATCATGCAGGGCAAGCAAAAGCCCAATTATGGCCGGGCAGTTGATATGCTGACCAAGGCAGCGATCCGCGAAATGATTGTGCCATCGCTGCTTCCGGTGCTCTCACCGATCGCGCTTTTCCTTCTGGTCGAGCGCTTTGTCGGCAAGACCCAGGCCTTCAACGCGC
>DAIDKJ010000308.1 GCA_027450105.1 Ferrovum sp. | reverse complement strand
GCCAACGATGGAGATAGGGGCCGGAAGTGCTGAAGGAGATCGTGGTGCCCACGACAACTCCAGGCGACACAACGCAGGAAACCAAGCTCGCTGCCGCAGGTTCTGCCCAGTAGACAGGAACCGCCGGATACCGAACGGTCCGTCCGGTGGTGTGGGAGGACGGCGGGAGCAATCCCGCCTCCTACCCGATCATTGGTGTTCGATGCGCGAGTTGTGTAGAAGCGTGGAGGCCTTGCAGGAACCGGCCCTTCGGGTGCATTCTTGCCGTGTCATGAAAGCTATTCAAATTGAAGCCACAGGCGGGCCAGAGGTGCTGCATCTGGTCGATCTGCCCATTCCCGAGCCGGGTCCGGGGCAGGTGCTGATTCGCGTGGAAGCGGTCGGCGTCAACTACATCGAGATCTACTTCCGCAAGGGCGTCTACAAGGCAACGATGCCGCTGATTCCAGGAAGTGAAGCCTCAGGCACGGTGGAGAAGCTCGGCCCCGGTGTGATCGGTTTCGAAGAAGGGGATCTTGTGGCCTCCGTCAGCGTGCTGGGCAGTTATGCCGAG
>DAIDKJ010000307.1:259-560 GCA_027450105.1 Ferrovum sp. | reverse complement strand
AGACCTGATCCCCTTCCTCGACCAAGGCTCGCAGAACATCGATGCCATGACGAAGAAAGCGCAGCAATTGGGACTGGTGCTGGGTGATCAGGCAATCGCCAAGGATGCCGAGTTCAACGAGAGCCTCAAGCAGTTGGGAGCCCAACTCAAGATGGCGGCGGTGGGATTCGGTTCTGACTTGACCCCGGCGATCCAGGGGCTGACGGGGGCCCTATCCGACAGCTTAAAACCCGGTGGCCTGCTGTCGGACACCTTGAAGGCCCTGGCCGATGCCGTCAAATATCTGGTGCTGGGGCTGGAA
>DAIDKJ010000307.1:0-249 GCA_027450105.1 Ferrovum sp. | reverse complement strand
CTCCATGATGCACACGATTCTCGCCTTCAAGGGAGAACTCTCGTCAGTTGGGGAATCTTCCGGCAATAAATCATCACCCCTGGGCCAGATGGCCCTGCCCGGAGTCGCCCATTCGGCCCACGGCTCCCATGGTCAGATGAGCGAGTGGCGTGCTGAACTCACCCAGAAGCAGGATCTGGAGGGGGCTTATCACGATCTCTCCAGACAGGAGGAACTCGCGTTCTGGCAACAGAAACTTGCCCTGGCCAA
>DAIDKJ010000306.1 GCA_027450105.1 Ferrovum sp. | reverse complement strand
CCGCAGCGCCAGCAGCCGCGCCTGGCGCAAGCCGTCCTCCAGAGCCTCGCTGGCCGCGCGCACCCGCTGCGCCCGCAACGCGTCGCGCCAGGCGGGCAGCGCCAGCCCCGCGCAGATGGCCATCAGCGCCATCACGACCAGGCACTCCACCAGCGTGACCCCGATGCAGCGAGTTCCCATCGGCGCATTGTCCGCAGCGCCGCGCGTGCGCGCCGCTGGGCGGCGCGAAGCCCCGCGGGCCACCGGTAGAATCCGCCGCTCGGCCCCGGGCACCCTGCCCGCACGCGCCGCGGGCCCTTAGCTCAATGGTTAGAGCAGCGGACTCATAATCCGTTGGTTGCCGGTTCGAGCCCGGCAGGGCCCACCATGAAAAATCCATTATTTTCAACTGCTTAGAGGCCTGCCGAACTTCATCAGTTGACCCTTCGACTGCACACGCATAGGATTCGTGTACAAGCGTGTACATCATGGGGGTGCGCAGTGCCGTCTATCCAGCTCCTTCCCAGCGGCTCCTTCCGTGCGCTGGCGAGGCACAAGGGCAAGACCGAGACATCCACCTTCCCGCGAC
>DAIDKJ010000305.1:291-570 GCA_027450105.1 Ferrovum sp. | reverse complement strand
AAGCATGGATAACCTCCAGATTCTCAATCCCGGCATGGGCCACAGCCTCCTGCATATAACACTGCAAAATACCGCTGTAGCGCGTGATCCACTGCACGCGGTTTTCGCTGAACAACAACAATTGCGATACCATGTCCTGAAACTGCAGAAGGGTCACCGCGTGCTCAGAACGCTGCTGTATACGCTGGACCAGATCATGCACCTCAAAGACAGCGTCTGCTGTCCGCTGCGACATTGCAGAGAAGTGCTGAATGATGCCCACCAAATGATCCTTGGCCT
>DAIDKJ010000305.1:0-281 GCA_027450105.1 Ferrovum sp. | reverse complement strand
GAACATGGATCATGTCCTGTGAAGCCAGAGAGGCCACCTTCTCAGTCGCTCCGGAGATGGCCTGTGACACCTCATCAACGACGGTCCGTATGCGCTCGCTGAACTCACTGGTACGCATGGACAACTGCCGGACTTCATCAGCCACCACGGCAAAACCACGGCCAGCCTCACCCGCACGGGCGGCCTCTATCGCCGCATTCAAGGCAACCAAGTTTGTCTGCCGGGAAATGCCTTCAATATCACTGAGATAACGCAAAGCCTCATCGATACGGCCTTGACCC
>DAIDKJ010000304.1 GCA_027450105.1 Ferrovum sp. | reverse complement strand
AGTCCTCGGCATGAAACTGACGAGCACTGACATTCACCGCGATCGTCAAATTTGCTGTACTCGGCTCGGACTCCCAAACCTTCAATTGGTAGCAGGCTTGGCTCAACACCCAGTCGCCCAAGGGCACGATGAGCCCACTGCCTTCAGCCGCTGGAACAAAAGTTGAAGGAGCGCGCTCGCTACCCCGACCGTCGGTCCATCGCAGCAGCGCCTCGGCGCCTGTGGCACGCCCATGCAGATCAACCTGCGGTTGGTAGTGCAACTGGAATTCACCGCGCTCCAGGCCTCTGCGGATCGCCTCTTCCATCGCCACGCGGGCGTCGATGGCGCGCTGCATGTCGGGATTGAAGAATCGCAGGGCATCACGTCCATCCTCTTTGGCCTTGTACATCGCCAAGTCTGCCTGCTTGAGCAGAGTTTCGACCGATATCGGATCGCCGCGAAACATGGTGATCCCCAGGCTCGCCGTGCTCCTGTGACTCTCGGCGTGCTCATCGAATAGGTAGGGCAAATTCAGAGCATCAGCGTGCTCGTCAAGCAAATACGGTCGCTTGATAGCGTCCAGAATTTGCTGACCC
>DAIDKJ010000303.1 GCA_027450105.1 Ferrovum sp. | reverse complement strand
GTCTAGAGGCCTAGGACATCGCCCTTTCACGGCGGTAACCGGGGTTCGAATCCCCGTGGGGACGCCAACAAAACCAAGTTGTTAGTTTTTACGCTACCACGCTATTGCCCGTTGTACGGGAAAGAGCGTTTCGAATATCATGCCATCCCCTTCATAACAATCTACCTCACTTGAGGGGGGAAGACCCTGCTTCTTTGGGGTACTCAAATCAAGGGTGGGGAAGATGCTGCCCTCATCAAGTGTTGCGCTGCCCAGATTCCGGTCTCGGCTGCCCCATCCGTCCAAGGTGTGCCGAGATAGTCGCCTGCCAGCACAATGTTCCGTGTCAGTGGCAGGGATGTGCGGTATCTTGCGATTGCAGAGGCTCGCCCTACGGGAGACAGGGGTTCGGCACCTGTCCAGCGTTGGACATGGGAACAGACTGTCGATTTCCCTATGCCGGGAAGCCAAGCTTCCAATTCAGTCACAATGTGATGGATTATGACATCGTCGGATTGCCCCAGCATTGTCAAACAGGCATCATGTCCCATCATGATTGAGACAATATCTCCCTTGCCTTGGCCCAGTCTGCGCCCGCTTTCA
>DAIDKJ010000302.1 GCA_027450105.1 Ferrovum sp. | reverse complement strand
CAGCCTTGGCCGAATTCATGTCCTGGGTGAGTCTCGCAATGTTGGCTGCGATGTCGATCTCGAGGGATCCGACTTTGGTTCCCATCTATCCTCTCCTGCCGCCTACTGCGGCGAACATCTGCATGAATTGTTCGAGATCTGTTTCAGAATTCACCGAATCCTCCGATGTGCGCCTTGATTCCGGCGCAGGTTTGATGCCGAGGTAGTTTTGAACCATGACCTGCAACGGCGGGTGTTGCCGCCAGTGACGGTTCATGGCGAGGAGCCGGGGAATATCCATCTGGGCATCGATGTACTCCCAGGTCCAGCCGGTCTGGCTGATCAGGAAGCAGTACACCTCGTCCCAATCGATGGGATCCCCGGTTACGCTTCCCCCGGCGGCACGGCCTCCGCGCCACTCGCCCTGAGGCAGAGGGAGAACGCTTCCTTGAAGTTGTCCACGTCAAGGCAGGAGCGTTCCAGTTCCTCCTGGGTCAGATCGGAATAATTGCGCTGCAGGGCCGAGAGCAGAATGTCGGCCATTTCGAGCAGGGTGGGCGCACGCCGCCCCTCGAAGATGTCATTGAACTGCCGCACACAGGCAAAGGGAGCAGGCGG
>DAIDKJ010000301.1:329-624 GCA_027450105.1 Ferrovum sp. | reverse complement strand
GGTAGATCAGATTGTAATACCGCAGGGTCGCAATGGCAATTTCCGAAGATGTTCGATGAATAGCTTGGCTTCCTGATCGAATAGAGCGTTCATGGAGGTGTCGTCAATTACCACCCAGAGCCCATGATAAACGCCAAACCAACCTCCCTCGACGCCTATCTCGCCCACACCGCCGCCATCCACACCAAGCTGGCCCGGCTGCAGCAGCTCGCCGAGAACCACTTCGGCCACAACCCCGATGCCATCAATTGGGGTAACTGTTTTTCGGAAAGGTGAGTTACCCCCGAAAGTTACC
>DAIDKJ010000301.1:0-319 GCA_027450105.1 Ferrovum sp. | reverse complement strand
TGCGCTGGAATGAGACGATATTACCCATGAAAATACAGAAAGCCAATAAAAACCCGCACTTAGGCGGGTTCAGGGTACTGCTTGAGACTGTTTAAAACGGGTAAATGGTGGTGCGTAGTTTACTACCGAACTACGCGCTATTGGGGCCAGAGCGTAATAGAGCGTCTTTCTGCGGGGCCTTGCCAATCGAGCAACCGCAGGCGGACGCCGATGCGTAGGCCGGCCTTCGCACCCACCAGCTATTACCCCTCGCCGTCGCCCGGCTCCTCCTCGGCGGCGATCTGCTTGGTCATCCGGTCGAAATCACTCTCAAATAACC
>DAIDKJ010000300.1 GCA_027450105.1 Ferrovum sp. | reverse complement strand
GAATGGTTGGATTTCACGCGGCACAAAAATCCTCAACCAAGCCTGAATGTTTGTTGTTTTGCACCGAAATCTGACCCACTTTAAGGGATAATTTGCATCGAATATTGACCCACGTGTGACACCCAGATTATTTTCCGCCCGAACTGAATCAACAGATTATTTGGGTGACTGGTCCACTTGTGCACATTGATGCCGTTTCGGATGGGGGCGTCCATCCCATTGCTTACATTATTTCAAGTCATTCCAGAAGCCTTACATTTGCTATACACATTTGTAATTTTTCAGTTATCTCCATGACAGCATCTAGTGAGTAGGATGTAAGTCGGTGTTAATAATTGCTAGACAACGCGACATTTGACGAGTCCTTGTGGAGGTTTATCATGTTGTCCACTGTAAAATATAGATATCGAAATTGTTGGAATTTCTTGTTTATTGCCATCCCCATCTTCTTGGGCCAGTTTTTTTTTGCCGTGCCAAATGCCCATGCAGTGCCCAGTTTTGCGCGCCAAACCGGATATGAATGCAGCAAGTGCCATACCGTCTTCCCAGAGCTGACGCCTTACGGGCGACAGTTCAAACTCGGCGGTTTTACCGATACTTCTCGCAGTTGGGATGAAGGGCCTTTGACAAAGCGCATCC
>DAIDKJ010000299.1:311-641 GCA_027450105.1 Ferrovum sp. | reverse complement strand
ATTATTGCTCAAACACACTTTGGGGCATCGGGAGCGATCTTTGCCCATTTCCGAATTGAGCAATCGGGACCGAAGATGACTCAACCGCACACTGGGTCATCCGGACCGATCTTTGCCCATTCGCACGATGGGGTACCGGGATCGATCTTTGCTTAATGCCAAATTGGGCAGTCGAGAGCGAAGATGGCTCAAACGCGTCTTGGGTCATGCGGGCCGATCTTTACCCAAGCGCGTACTGGGCAATCGGGAACAACTCTGAAATCGGGTAGGAGGCGGGATCACTCCCGCCGTCCTCCCACACCACCGGACGTGCCGTTCGGCATCCGGCGG
>DAIDKJ010000299.1:0-301 GCA_027450105.1 Ferrovum sp. | reverse complement strand
TGAGCATCCAGCAACGAAACCAGCCCCATGCGGTCGAACCAGGACTTGGGATAGGCGTGGTTCATGTGAGAGGCGCTGCCGTTCCACCATGGGCCGTGCCCGTTGGTAGCCGACAGCCACGCACGCACCTTGTCTAACCCAGCCTTCATCAGATTCCGGGCCCGCGTGTAGACGCGCTT
This sequence comes from Ferrovum sp., assembly GCA_027450105.1. Lineage (GTDB taxonomy): Bacteria > Pseudomonadota > Gammaproteobacteria > Burkholderiales > Ferrovaceae > JAJZHV01. The sequence continues at coordinate 122 of DAIDKJ010000299.1, read as the reverse complement.
CCATTGCCGCCACAGCAGCGCCCGCAGCCTGTGCCTGAGCCAGCCATCGAGTTCTTCCAGAACACTTTTGACTTCGGTGTGCCGGAAGTAAGCAGCCCAACCACGCAGAACCGGGTTGAGTC
>DAIDKJ010000298.1 GCA_027450105.1 Ferrovum sp. | reverse complement strand
ATAAGCTCGTTGTTTGTAAATAACATGATCGGCCTTCACCAGAGATATCCAGGCGATCTTCTTGGTCAGATGCGAACGTTGCAAAGTCTGCTGTGTACTGCCGACAATCTGTACAAACTCCTGTCCCATCACCTGCGTTTGCTGCACTGCCTCTTGGGTCAACACCTGCATCTCATCGGCATAACCGACCATGGCATGACTTTTCTGGAGGAGATCATTCATGCTACCCGCGATAGAAGAAGCCGCTTCTTTGCTGCGAGAAGCCAAGGTACGCACCTCATCAGCCACCACGGCAAAGCCACGGCCGGCCTCACCAGCCCGTGCCGCCTCAATCGCGGCATTGAGAGCCAAAAGATTGGTTTGGTCCGCCAACTCATGAATACTTTGACTCGCCCTATCAACTTCTTGTGCTTTAAGACTAACTTCATGAATGATGGCATTGACCTGATCGATCAACAGCTGCACCCTGGAGAACCCTTGCTGCATTTTTTGCATGGTCTCGGCACCCGTCGAAGACTGCGCTGCGGACAGCTGGGCAATATCGATAAGTCTCTGCATCTCCTCAAAAATCTTGACGAGATCAGCCTGAGTACCGCTGAGATTGGGGATAAGATGCTCGATATTGCTGGTGTTGAGATGGGCCATGA
>DAIDKJ010000297.1 GCA_027450105.1 Ferrovum sp. | reverse complement strand
AATCAGCAGAGATTTATTCTTTGCAACGTCTGCAATGGTCAGAATATCTTCCAACTCAATCAATGCCTGACTTGTCAGACATCTCAATACGACATTATTTTGAAATGCGTGGTGTATCAGGAGACGCAGCGGGTGCTTTGAGAAGGGTATTTCGGAGGAATCGCTGCTAATGGGATTCATTTTTTGCTACACCGATTTGAATCGAAGGGCTTTACTAGACTAGGGGTTGCTTGAGATCGCCCCTTCGTATCTATGTCGATTGGCTGTTCCAGAAACAAGTACGGCATTTCAGATCGCTCCATTACTTTCGAATAAAGCAGCGCCTGCCAAAACTTATCCCGGGTTCTCCTCCTCATGAATAGTCGCAAAGTGTGACATATAACTCGGTCCATGTGTATAGAAGCTTGCCTGCACGACACTTCCACTTTTGCACATTGATGCCGTTTCGGGTGGGGGCGTCCATCCCATTGCTTACATTATTTCAAGTCATTCCAGAAGCCTTACATTTGCTATACATATTTGTAATTTCTCAGTTATCTACATGACAGCGTCTAGTGAGTAGGATGTAATCCAGTGTTAATAATTGCTAGACAACGCGACATTTGACGAGTCCTTGTGGAGGTTTATCATGTTGTCCACTGTAAAATATA
>DAIDKJ010000296.1 GCA_027450105.1 Ferrovum sp. | reverse complement strand
CACGTCATAAATCCAGACTGGCCAGCGCCTCAACCTTTTCCTCAGTCGAAAAAATTGCCCGGTCGGATCCTCGGCATGCCTCACTGCCGGATCAGTGGGATGCGGATGTATGGGCACTGAACACTTTAGGTGGGGTGGTGGACCTGCGAACGGGACAGATGCGTGCACATCGGCGAGAGGATCATATCACCAAGCTGGTAACGGCAATGCCCCGGGGGGACTGCCCGACCTGGCGCGCCTTTCTGGGGGATGTGACGGGCGGTGATGCCGGCTTGATGACCTACCTGCAGACCATGGCAGGTTACTGCCTGACCGGGGTCACCAGCGAGCATGCGCTGTTCTTCCTGTACGGCACCGGCGCCAATGGCAAGTCGGTGTTCGTCAACGTATTGACGACGATCCTCGGCGATTATGCCGCCAACGCCCCCATGGAGACCTTCATGGAATCGCGCAATGATCGGCACCCCACGGACCTTGCCGGCCTGCGCGGCGCACGCTTTGTCTCCAGCATCGAGACCGAACAGGGGCGACGCTGGAATGAGTCGAAAGTCAAAGCCATCACAGGTGGCGACAAGATCTCAGCGCGGTTCATGCGCCAGGATTTTTTCGAGTACGTGCCGCAGTTCAAGCTGGTCATCGCCGGCAACCACAAACCCTCCATCCGCAACG
>DAIDKJ010000295.1 GCA_027450105.1 Ferrovum sp. | reverse complement strand
ATTATTGGGTTCGCGCCACCGTTTCGCCGATCACGCAGCACGGTCGGATCGAGGGGTATCTTTCGCTCCGCAAGAAGCCGACCAGAGTTGAGGTTTTGGAGGCCGAGTCACTGTATCGCCAGTACCCGGCATCCGCCCCACCTCGCAGCCGGTCCCTGAAGACGTGGTTCTCGGGGCTGAGTTTGCAGTACAAAATGCAGTTCATCGTGCAGCCGATCCTGTTCGTCTTGCTGTCCGGATCGACTGTTCTCACCTACCAGCAGATCCGTTCAAGTATTCTCGAAGATGCGGTCAGCAAAGGCGGGGCCGTTGCCATGCAGGTCATCGATGGGGCCAACATGCTGATGGTCACCGGCTCCATCGGGGACAAGGACAACCGGAGATTGTTGATCAAGAAAATCATCGAGGGGCAGAAACTTTCGTCTCTGCGTCTGGTTCGCACGCAGCAGGTGGTGAAGCAATACGGCGAAGGGTTGCCCGAAGAGAAACTGGACGATCCCCTGGTGAAAGCAACCATCACGGAATCCGTGCAGGCAGGCAAATCCCTGCCCAGGACGATTTTCAGCAAGGATCAGGCAGGTCACCCTACCCTGCGTGTGATCACGCCGTACATCGAGTCTCACGACTTCCACGGCACCGATTGCCTGCTCTGCCACCAGGTTGAAGTCGGGTCG
>DAIDKJ010000294.1 GCA_027450105.1 Ferrovum sp. | reverse complement strand
GCACGGGAAGCTGGCCGGCATTCCCATCGTGGTGCAGACGGTCAACGCGGTGAACCGGCAGCCGGCCGCACGCGCGGTACTGGAGAAGACCCTGGGCGTGGACCGCAACGCCTGGCTGCCCGAGCTCGCCGAGCGCACGCTGCGCCGCAGCGCGCCGCGCTCGGGCGTGGAACGGCCGGTCGACGGCGAGCACGCGCCGGGGCGCGTGGCGGTGTTCTCCACCTGCTACATCAACTACAACGAGCCGGGCATCGGCCTCGACCTGCTGAAGGTGCTGGAGCACAACGGCGTGGCCTACGAACTGGTGCGCAAGGACCGCTGCTGCGGCATGCCCCAGCTCGAGCTCGGCGACCTGCGGGGCGTGGAGCGGGCCATGCGCGCCAACATCCCCCTGCTGCTGCGCTACGCGCGCGAGGGCTGGGCGATCCTCGCCGGCGTGCCCTCGTGCACATTGATGTTCAAGCAGGAACTGCCGCTGATGTTCCCCGAGGACCCCGACGTGCTGGCGGTGCGCGACGCCATGTGGGACCCCTTCGAATACCTGATGGCGCGCCACCGCGACGGCATGCTCAAGACCGATTTCCAGCATTCGCTGGGCCGCGTGGCCTACCAGATTCCCTGCCACGGGCGGGTGCAGAAGATCGGCCGCAAGACCGAGGAGATGTTCCGCCTGGTGGGCAAGAG
>DAIDKJ010000293.1 GCA_027450105.1 Ferrovum sp. | reverse complement strand
AAGGCCAGATAGTCCACTTGCAGACGCGCTGCCAGTTTGATGTCCTCGCGGTCCTTGTCGGTAAGCGCAGGGGCGGTCCTTCCCCAAGCTGGGAGCCCTGATGGACGACGCCGAGCACGACGTGCTGGCCTTCATGACCTTCCCGAAGGCGCACTGGCCGCAGATCTACTCGACCAACTGACCTTGCCCCTGGAAACCGGATCCCTTGCTGAGTGGTTGAATACAGGCAAGGAGAACGGAAGTGATGAAGGCAACGAGGGCGCGCTACACGCTGGAGTTCAAGCTGGAAGCGGTCAGGCTGGTCAAGGCTGGGCAGAGCATGGCGGCGACGGCGAAGATTCTGGGCATTGCGGAACAGACGCTGCACAACTGGATCCGTGCGGATCGAGACGGTCGTCTGGCGGGTGCTGGAAGCAAGCCCGTGAGCCCGGAGCAGATGGAGATCGCACGGCTGCGTGCTGAGCTTGCGCGCGTGAAGATGGAGCGCGACATTCTGGGAAAAGCGACGGCGTACTTCGCGAAGGAGCGGGGGTGAAGTACGCCTGGATCGAGCGCAACCGCAAGCGCTGGCCCGTGTCGGTAGCGTGCGCAGTTCTGGGGGTGAGCCCCAGCGGGTACCACGATCACCGTGTGCGCCAGGCGTGGCCGCGTCGCGGCATCAGCAATGATGCTCTGCTGGTTCATATCCGA
>DAIDKJ010000292.1 GCA_027450105.1 Ferrovum sp. | reverse complement strand
GGGCGAGGCCACGCCCATGCCCGCCGATGGGGCCTGGTGGCAGGTGTTCGCCGACCCCACCCTGGACCGCCTGGAGCTCGAGCTGGGCCGGCACAATCAGAGCCTGGCCGCGCAACTCGCGGTGTACCAGCAGGCGCAGGCGGCACTCGAGCAGGCACGCGCGGCCTACGCGCCGGTGCTGCAGGCCACGGCCGCGGCGGCCCGGTCGCGCAACCTGCCCGCGCAGGGCGCCGCGCCATCCGCGCAGAACAGCTTCAGCGCCGGCCTGCAGGCCAGCTGGGAACCCGATCTGTGGGGCAGCGTGCGCCTGCAGGTGGAGCAGGGCAGGGCCAACGCGCAGGCCAGCCATGCCACCTTGCGTTACACCCGGCTCAGCCTGCAGGCCAGCCTGGCGAGCACCTACCTGCAACTGCGCACCGTGGACGCCCAGGCCCGGCTGGCCGATGCCACGGTCGGGGCCTACGCCCGCGCCCTGCAACTCACCCGCTCGCGCTACCGGGCCGGCGTGGACACGGCGGCCAACGTCGCGCAGGCGCGTACCCAGTTGCTGCAGGCGCAGACCACCCGCACCGACCTGCAGGTCACGCGTCGGCAGTTGCAGGATGCCATCGCCGTGCTCGTCGGCCAGCCGGCGCCCGGTTTCGTGCTGGCGCCCGACGGGGATCTGCCGGCGGTGCCGCGCGTGCCGGCC
>DAIDKJ010000291.1 GCA_027450105.1 Ferrovum sp. | reverse complement strand
AATACATGTCGGATGCGGCCAAGGAAGCCTGGAACTACGCGGTGGCCAATTCCCCGCCGGGGCTCCTGTCTGCCCTGGACGGGGCGGTGCTGGAGCGCTGGTCCAACTGCTCGGGGATGTATCGCGAGGCGCTGGCCAAGATCAATCGCTCCGGCGTATCCGGCATGTTGATCAAGACCCCTACAGGGATCCTGCGCCGTTCACCCCTGATGGATGTGATCCGGGATCTGGCGCTGGAGATGCGGGGCTACGAATCGGAAATGGGATTTTCGCCGGCATCCCGTTCGCGTATTTCGATGCCGGCAGAGACCAGCCGCGATAATGATCCTTGGGCCGATATTGCGGGCTAAAAGACACTGGTTCCATCGGTTCTATCAGACAAGTTGCGCACACACGAATTATTATTGGAGTTGGGCCTTGATCAGGTTGCGATAGGTCCAGGCATGATGCTGAAGAAATTCATCTGCCCCGTCTCCCGGTGTGCCATATACAAAAACGACATGACCAGCCGCCATGAAATTCCATGAAGAAGCCACTTTGTCAGAACCAATGGGGGCAAGTTGCGGGTAGTTGAAGTAGTAACCGTAGCCGGCATCGTCCTTTTTGACAAAAGGCTCCGCAACCTTGCCAATGAAACCACGGATTTCACTGCCAATACCGGAAATTTTGTGCAATGCCCTCGCGCCAAGTGATGAT
>DAIDKJ010000290.1 GCA_027450105.1 Ferrovum sp. | reverse complement strand
GCCGGGTCAACGGCACAGGCGGGGGGCTTTATTCCTGGTGCGACCGAAAGGTCGCACTTTTATTTGTGCGGGCAGATACGGCATACCTTGCTGTATATACGTACGTTTGCGTGGAGTCCAACTTGAGCGGGAAGTTGGACTGGACGACTGCTCAACAAGACGCCCCGATACAAATTTGTGAAGCACGCTGGCAATCAATGTCTGATATCACTCTTGTCCAAAACAGGATTTCAAATCAGCGTGACGTTGGGTCATCCAAAGGTGTAAGGTAATCGTGTATCGCCAAACACACCATGCCCATCCAAAGGAGACCCAACGTGAAAGCATCATGCAGCATGTTCAGCCAAATACTCAAGCTTTTTCCTCGCACAGACTTTGAGCGTCTCGTCAAAGAGACGAAGGCGGAACACCGCAGCAAGGGGCTGTCGAGCTGGAGCCAGTTCGTTGCAATGCTGTTCTGCCAACTGGGCCGGGCGCATTCCCTGCGGGAGATCGAAGGCGGGCTCAAGCGCTGCGAGGGCAAGCTGGCCCATCTCGGCATCGAAGCCCCGGCGCGCTCTTCGCTGTCCTACGCCAACGCACACCGCCCCTGGGAGTTGTTCGAAAAAGTCTTCCATGGCCTGTTCGGCATCGTGGCGGCCAAGGCCGTGGGTAAGAAGAAGTTCCGTTTCAAAAACAAACTGGTCAGCATCGATTCGACCGTCATCG
>DAIDKJ010000289.1 GCA_027450105.1 Ferrovum sp. | reverse complement strand
AACGTTCATGGAGCCGCCGGTGACAGCCTGGATGTCATGCTGGCAGGACCCAAGGCCGGTCTGTGGACGGATCGTGCCACCGGAGAAGGCGGCGATATGTTCGATCTCATCGCCGCCCACCGTGGCCTGGATGTGCAGCGTGACTTTGCGGCGGTGCTCGAGGTGGCGCGCCATTTGCTCGGCCTGCCGCAAACACCGGTGCCATCCTCTCAACGCCAACCCGCCCAGGTCAACGACCTGGGCGCCCCGACGGCCAAGTGGAATTACCTCGATGCCGACCGTCATTTGATCGCCTGCGTCTACCGATATGACCCGCCCGGGCGCAAGAAGGAGTTCCGGCCCTGGGATGCCAAGCGACGCAAGATGGCAGCACCAGATCCGCGTCCCTTGTACAACCAGCCAGGTCTGTTGGCAGCGAAGCAAGTGGTGCTGGTCGAGGGCGAGAAATGCGCGCAGGCCCTGATTGAGCGGGATATCTGCGCCACCACCGCCATGCATGGTGCCAAGGCGCCCGTGCATAAAACCGACTGGTCGCCACTGGCGGGCAAAAACGTGCTGATCTGGCCAGACGCCGACAAACCCGGCCGCGAGTATGCCGAGCGAGCGGCACAGGCTGCGCTCAACGCTGGAGCCTCCAGCGTAGCCATTTTGAGCGTGCCTGGCACCAAAGCGGCTGGCTGGGATGCCTTCGATGCCCTTGCCGAAGGGTTTGATGTG
>DAIDKJ010000288.1 GCA_027450105.1 Ferrovum sp. | reverse complement strand
GACAAGATCGAGCGCACCATCAAACTCGCCAACGGCTATCAGCTCTTTCTCACGCTGCCGCTACCTCATGTACCGGCGGCGGGGGATGCCTTTGTCGCCTGGCCCGGTTGCGACAAGACCTACAGCACCTGCCGGGATCGCTTTGCCAATACCGCCAATAACCGCAGTTTTCCCTACATTCCCGTTCCCCAGATTGCCCTATGACGCCGAAACAGCGCGAAGCCGTGGTGAGGGAAGCCCTCACCTGGATCGGCACGCCCTATCATCATTGCGCCGATGTCAAAGGGCATGGCGTGGATTGCGCCATGATTCTTGCCCGGGTGTATGCCAATGCCGGCCTCATTCCCTTCATCGATCCGCGACCCTATCCACCCGATTGGCATTTGCACCGGGGGGAGGAGCGCTATCTCGAGGCGATTGTGCCTTATGCCGTAGAAATCCAGGAGGAGCCCCAACCCGGTGATTTTCTGCTGTTTCGTTATGGGCGCACCCTCAGCCACTCCGCCATCGTGATCGATTACCCCCGGGTGATTCATGCCCATGCGAAGGAGCGTTTCGTGGTGTGGGGGGACGTGCATCTTTCTCCACTCAAAGACCGTGAACGCCGCGCCTATACCTTGCGGGGTAATCCATGAGCGGGCTGGGAGGACTGCTCCACGGGGGCCAGAACCTCAACCGCGCGCAACCCAACTACACCCAGCTCAAGATCCAGACGGC
>DAIDKJ010000287.1 GCA_027450105.1 Ferrovum sp. | reverse complement strand
ATGACCTTTGAGAGTCTCCCCGAGAAAGGACTGACGATTCCTACCACTGCCGTCGTGCGGGAAGACAACAAGGATCAGGTCTTTGTGCAGAAGTCTACAAACGAGTTTTTGTTGCGCGAGGTAGAACTGGGCGCTGACGTAGCGGATCATCGCGTGGTTCTTCGCGGTGTGTCGGCAAATGACCGTATTGTCCTCGACGGCGCATTCCACCTGAACAACAAGCGCAAGCAAGACCAGATCAAGGGAGGGGAATGATGCGTGCCATCATCGCCGCTGTTCTCCACCAGCGCCTTGTCATTCTCGTCGTCTCGCTCATCCTGCTCGTGTTTGGAATCAACGCGGCGCGCAACCTCTCTGTCGACGCATTTCCCGATGTCACCAACGTGCAGGTCCAGATCGCGACGGAGGCTCCGGGGAAATCTCCTGAGGAGGTCGAGCGCTTCGTTACCATCCCCATCGAGATCGGCATGACTGGCCTGCCCGGCCTCACCGACATGCGTTCGCTCAACAAGGCGGGGCTCTCCCTGATCACGCTCGTCTTTGAAGACGGCAAGGGGGTCTACTTTGAGCGTCAGTTGGTGAGTGAAAGACTGTCTGAACTGCGCGACCGTATGCCGCAGGGAGTTGCGCCGGTTTTAGGCCCCGTGTCCAATGCGCTCGGAGAAGTCTACCAATACACACTTGAGAATCCCGACGACGGCAAACGACCGCTTACGCATGATGAGCTTGTCGAGCGCCGCA
>DAIDKJ010000286.1 GCA_027450105.1 Ferrovum sp. | reverse complement strand
ACATCGGCTCGGACTGCCCCCTGGGTGGACACCACATCGCGCAGGGCGTGGCCGAGCTCGGCGGCGATTCGCAACCCCGCCTGGCCCACCCGCTGACCCTGCTGCGCATGGCCTACGGGCTTTGAGCCGTCGGGCGTCTGGATCGAATGAGGAACGCATGAGCAAGCCCACTCCCGAAAGCCTGCTGGGCCTGGAGGCCTATGCACGCGAACGCGCGCGCCTGCGCGCCGAGATCATCCCCCATCGCAAGCTGCGCTCCCTGCAACTGGGTGCGCACCTGAGCCTGCAGTTCGAGGACGAGCGCACCATCCGCTACCAGATCCAGGAAATGCTGCGCATCGAGAAGATCTTCGAACCGCAGGCCATCCAGGAGGAGATCGACGCCTATGCGGCGCTGATTCCGGACGGAACCAACTGGAAGGCCACCCTGCTGCTCGAATTCCCCGACGTCGAGCAGCGCAAGCGCGAGCTGGCGCGCCTGGTGGGCATCGAGGATCAGTTGTACGTCGACGTGCAGGGCTGCCCGCGCACGCCGGCCGTGGCCGACGAGGACCTGGATCGCGAGACCGCAGGCAAGACCTCGGCGGTGCATTTCCTGCGCTTCGAGTTCAGCGCCGCGGCCATCGAGGCCATGCGTGGCGGCGCCGCCGTGCAGGTGGGCTGCGACCACCCCCACTACACTGCCAGCCAGGCCCTGAGCGGCCCCTTGCGCGAGGCGCTGCTGCGCGACTTCGCAGTCCACTGAT
>DAIDKJ010000285.1 GCA_027450105.1 Ferrovum sp. | reverse complement strand
GGCGTCCAAGGCTTTCACTAAGCGCGTCTCTAACTCGGTCATCGGTTTGCTCCTCTAGGGCTGAATCCTTACGGCGTCTTCTTTTTGGCCGTGGATGGTGTCGGTCATGGGGGTGTAGTTGATCTGGGGTGCTACCAGGTACCACTGGCCCCCGCTCTGAATCACCCGGAACGCTGGCGGGAGTTTCTTCATCGCGGCCTGGATGGTCTGCTCCCGGACTTCCAGAGCTTTGACCTGGTGCAGCTTCCATTCCCCGTACAGCCCCAGTCCGAACAGTACCCCCAAGGTCAGCACCGTGCCCGTCAGCAGGCTGACGATCCACATCCACACCGACAGCCTTCCCAGCTTCTTCAGGCGGCCTTCGATATCGGTGATGGTTGTATTCAGCGATTCGCTCAAGCGATTGGTGGAACTGTCCGCGAGCGCGTCCAGCTTCTTCTGCGTCAATTCCACCACCGCGCCCGCGTCCTGCTCGATCCTGTCGTTCAGTCTGCTCCCCAAGCTCGCGGCATGTTTCGGGGGTGAAGTCGGCTCCATATATCGCTCCTTTCAGTCGGTACTTCTTCCCGGTGTCCGGGTCTTGAATGCTGAGATAGTCCTTACCCTGACGGTTCACCTGCAATCCCGCTTCCAAGAGAGATTCCACCATCTCCACCCGGTTGCGGATCGCTCCGGCCTCGATGCGCTGCACGAGATAGCGCGTGACCAGCGCTTTCGGGTCTTCCTCGATCTCCAGCCCCGCCCGCAAAGCGGAAGCCTCCACCAAGGCCCGGTGTCCCGGATGGTAGAGCCGCGCCCG
>DAIDKJ010000284.1 GCA_027450105.1 Ferrovum sp. | reverse complement strand
GCCGCCTGGTGCGTCACCTGCCTGGTCAACGAGACCACGACCCTCGCCGCGCCCCAGGTGCAGGCGCTGTTCGCGGCCCGTCATGTCGCCCTGCTGGTTGGTGACTGGACAGACCGCGACCCTGCCATCACCGCCCTGCTGGTGGCCAATCACCGCGCCGGGGTGCCGCTTTACCTCTATTATCCGGCGGGCGACGCCTCCCCCCGCGTGCTGCCCCAGCTGCTCTCCCCGGCCGAGATCGCGGCCGTGCTGGCGCGTTAGAGGCGGATGCACATGTTTATACCCGCCAGCCCTGAGGCTCGCGCAACGGCCACTCCCCGTCGCGCATATCCTCGAATGGTCAATATTCAGACGAAGTCATCAAGCCGCGGCCAGACACGCTCATCTCAAATCAAAAGGCAACTGTAGCGCTAGATCAATATTGGTTTAGATTGAGTCGACAGACGTAAGCTAAACCAATGAAATTGATCGTTAAAATATAACTAGAGCGGGTGCGTCATAACGCATCCCGCTCTAGAAGCGCCAGGTGAGGCCTCCTGAGAGGCTGACATCGTTGCCGCCGGTGCGGAATACCGTGCCGCCGACCTCGGCCTGGGCCGACAGGCTTTGGCCGAGCGCCACCGATGTGCCCAGCTGGTAAATGGCCCAGGCGGACTGGCGGTGCGGGTAGCGGATGGTGAGCGGCACCAGGGGCTCGGAGGTGAAGACCGCCGTGAAGTCGCCATTGCTGCCCGAGAGCGGCACATCGGCGCCGAGCAGCGCGGTGGGGGTGAGCTGCCAGCCCCCCAGCGCCCCGGCCCAGGAGACACGCAGGCCGGCCGTGGCGTCCAGTTGCTGGTCGGTCTG
>DAIDKJ010000283.1 GCA_027450105.1 Ferrovum sp. | reverse complement strand
AAGCTGGAGATCAAGGTGGATCAGCCAGGTGTGGTGGCGCGCACCAACACGGGGTACTACGACGAGCCTTAGACCGGTTGGAGTCCGGAAGAGCGGACGGAAGCAACCGACGATACGGACCCAGGTATGGGCCTTGCTGCGTCCTGAGGTGGAGTGGGAGCGTCTCACAGTCAGAAATATCCGTTCCGTTATGTTGCTGGAGGCGCAACTTCCCTGGCGGTGGCGGGTTCAGGTTGTGCAGATGTTCAAGTGACAGGGCTGTCATGTTGGGCCGCTGAGAGATTGCAGCGGCCGGGTCCGGGTGGTGCGCGTTCCTTCGGGGGCGGCTTCAGCTCGGCTTAGAGAATTCAAAATGAGCGCGGCTTGCGCAGGCTCCCGAGCGCAAGCCAGACGGAAAGTACTGTAGAGATGAAGCGTCTGATGTACCTGAGTGTGACGGTGTTTAGTTTGCTGGGCCTGATGCTGGCGACGGAACGGCGTGCGATGGCGTATGTGGATCCGGGCTCGGGGCTGTTGGCAATCCAGTCGATTGGGTCGATGATGGCGGCAGCGGGATTCTTTCTGCGGCGGCGTATTATGAGGGTATTCACAAAGAAGAAGCCCCTCACCCGCGCAGCCTTGCCGGTAACGGTGCGGAAAGAAGACTCTCGCAACGCTGCATGACCCCTGGAACGCCAACCGCTACATTTCGTGACCCGGCAGGGTCGCTACGCCTGGAAGACGACTTCGCTGTCCGCACCATTCATCCCTCGGCCCGCGACCAGGTGATGGAGTTTGTCACGTCGCAGTTTTGCAGCCGCCTGCAGGACCGAGGCGACATGGTGGCGATTACGATCCGGAACACGCCGGCAGGGTTGCAGTTG
>DAIDKJ010000282.1 GCA_027450105.1 Ferrovum sp. | reverse complement strand
ATGATCGGCCATGCCGCGCGCGAGGTGAGCCGCGCCGCCAGCCGGCTGATTGGCGGGGTGCTGGCCGATTTTGCCCAGGCGGTGGAGGCGCTGGGCAAAGGCGAGCTGGAGGCCGCGCATGTCACGCTCGACATTCAGCCCGTGACCGTGCGCGCGCAAGACGAGCTGGGCCTGATGGCGGCCAATTTCAACCTGATGCAGGAGCGGATCGGCGGGGCGATCGGCGGGCTCGACAATGCCCGAGAGGGGTTGAAATCGGCCCGCGACCGGCTGACCGAGATCAATGCCGAACTGCGCAAATCCGTGGAGGCCGAGCGGCGTTTGAGCGCGGCCCTGCGCGAGGCGCGCGATGCCGCGCTGGCGGCCAGCCGGGCGAAATCGGAGTTTCTGGCCAATATGTCGCATGAGCTGCGCACGCCCATGAACGGCATTCTCGGCATGGCCGGGCTGCTGGCCGAGGAGGCGGCGACGCCACGGCTGCGGCAGTTCGCCGAGACCATTCAGGCCTCATCAGAGGCGCTGCTCGGGGTGATTTGCGGGATTTTGGATTTCTCGAAGCTGGAGAAGGGCGAGGTTGGGCTGGAGGAGGCGCCGTGCGAGATCGAGGCCATCATGCAGGGGGTGGCTGCCGAGCTGGCGCCCCGCGCGGCGGCCAAGGGGGTGGCGTTTTCTTGGCGGGTGGCGCCAGCACTGCGCGGCCGGTTTATGGGCGATGCCGCGCGCATCGCGCAGGTGGCCAGGGCCATTATCGGCAATGCCGTGAAATTTACCGAAACCGGGGCGGTGCGCGTGCTGGTGGATGAGACGCGGGCCGAGGGCACGGAGGTGGTGGTGCGGTTCGCGGTGCAAGATACCGGCATCGGCATC
>DAIDKJ010000281.1 GCA_027450105.1 Ferrovum sp. | reverse complement strand
GGGTGGTGGATCGTGGCAGGTGTAAATCCGTAGCCCAATTCCCGGCAGAGGATACAGCCCAGGGCGGCTACCCGATTGAGGTAATCCTTTTCAGATTTCGACATGGCTTATCTCCACAATCAGCACACTCTCCGATGCCCCATACACCCTCCGAATGATCACAGGCTCAAACGAGTGGTCGTTGATTTCCAATGCTTCGGCAACCCCGTCGAGGGCTGATTTAGCGCTGGCCAGCAGGTTGTCCGCGTCACGCTTGCGATGGTCGACCATGAAAAATGTCAGAGTCAAAGAAATCAATCCCGAAAAAACATGCTTTTTTCCGTTCAACACCTTCCTTGTTTCAAGATACGCTTGCAGACGGGCATCTTTTTTCAATTTCGCCAGCGCTCCCCAATGCCTCCCGTTTGCTCTGTTAGGGTTCAGATCTGGATGCGGAAACGGCAGAACTATTGTCAGCACTAAACCTCCCCATGGCTAAAGCGAGGGGATTCTCGCGGAGATTGGTTGAGCCGTGCTCTCAGATTTTGGCACCTCGCGCAGTGTTTGTCAGTGCAGTCGATGGTCAAAGCGATGGTTTTGTACATTTTTCTCTCCTGGTCAACGTGTCGGAAATCCCGATACTTCAAAACGATTGCAAGCCCCGTGGCACTGTTTTAATCTCTCGGATGACCCGATGTAGCCAAGCCCTCTCGATAATCGCACCTGTGGCTTCTGGTGAAGCCGTGGGGGCATTGTGAAACCTGTTTGTCATCGATAAACATCAAAAAGGTCGGTCTTCGTCGTAATTCTGGAAGGAATCCGCCAACTTTGAAAATCCCTGATGCAGCGCCTTGATAGGGGAGGGAAGATCGGTGGGGGGCTTCAATCCGTTCATCAGCGCATCGAATTTC
>DAIDKJ010000280.1 GCA_027450105.1 Ferrovum sp. | reverse complement strand
GATAAATTCCAGGCCATAAAATACCTCCTGCGCGGACCTGACCAAGTCAGGGCGCTCGTGGCGCTGATACCCAACCTCCCTATTGATCCGGACAAACCGCTCGAAGTGCTCATCAGGGAGGAAGCCAAAGAGCGGAAACTCTCGAAGAACGCTTTGTATTGGGCGCTTCTGAGCGAAATTTCCGACCAGGCTTGGCTGCATGGAAAGCAGTATTCAAAAGATGTTTGGCACGAATTCGCGAAAAAAGAAATTATGCCGAACATGATTAAGACGAAGGATGGTGAGGAACGCACGAAGTGGTGCGATTCGCCCACAGGAAGCCCTGTAGCGATCTCAACGACAATGCTTGAGGATGAGTGCTTCGGGAATTACATCACCGCTCTGGAGGCTTTTGGAGCAGGTTTGGGGGTTAGATTTTCAACCCCACGACCGCGAGAATCCCCTCGCTTTAGCCATGGGGAGGTTTAGACGTGGATAAATTCGCGTGGTTCGAGATCGGGCCTGAACGCACGTTGTTGCGGGTTTCTCCACCACAGACCCTTGAGACAATCCGGGAGGAATACCCGGATGCCAAAGAGGTTCATTTTTTGTGGGAGGCCAGAATGATTTTGGGTTTGCCGTTTAATGAGCGCCAGGCATACATCGACAAAACACCAGCCGAGCAGCAGGAACAATTGAAGGCTGAAATTAAGAGACAGTGGGAGGAGCGAAAATGCAAACCGTGAAAACAACCAACAAACCATTGAGCATTCACGATTGCTGCGTCGTGCAAGGTGTCGGCATGAGTGCCCTAGAAACGGATTCGGTCGGCAATCCAACTATCATGACCCAAATTTTGGGTACGCTTTTGAAAACCGGAAATGCAATGTACATCAACGAACTGGCACAGCATACAGGGCTAAAGGCCACGCGCATTTCTGACACCATCACGAAGTTTGTAAAGGC
>DAIDKJ010000279.1 GCA_027450105.1 Ferrovum sp. | reverse complement strand
CCTACGGCCTGGCCGGGTTGCGCATGGGGTATGGGATCGCTTCTCCTACACTGGCCGCGCAACTTGACGCGCTGCGTCAACCCTACAATACCAATAGTCTGGCGCAAGTGGCCGCATTGGCAGCGCTCGATGACAATGATTTTTTGGCGCGTAGCATTTCCCACAATGCCCAAGAACGTTCTTTTCTGGAACAAGGGCTATCTGCCCTGGGCATCGAATATATTCCTTCACAGGCTAATTTTGTAACCTTTCAGAGCAAGGTGTTGAAGCACTGGCTGCACGGGGCGTTGTGGTGAAATCTCTGACCCGCTTCGGCCTGCCCGGTTATGCCCGTGTGAGCGTTGGTTGCACCGCGGACAATACGCGCTTTCTCCAAGCACTGTCAGAAATCCGGTCCTTGACCCGGCCCAACAGTGAAATCCCTACTTACGCATAACACAGGAGACAAACGATGGTCATGATGATGGCACCCGGAGGTACGCTGGAAATGGCGAAAATGGTGCTTGACGAGGGTGCCGATGCGGTTTACGTCGGCGTCGTCGGTTGGAGCCGACGAGGCGCGCAGGATGAGCTCAATGATGACGAAATCCGCCATGTCATCGACTATGCGCTACCCCTTGGGAAAGAGGTGCGAGTGGTAGTCAATACGCTGCCCAGTTCATCCGAACTTCCCATGTTTGTTGAACGCGTTGCACGTTATGCCGCGTGGGGGGCGCGCGGTTTCATGATCAGTGATGTTGGTGCCATGCGCCTGGTACGTCAGATGTTGCCTGAGGTGCATATCCACACCAGTGTGGGCTGTGGAATCACAAATTATCAAGACGTTAAATTCATGAAGGATATTGGTGCGACATATGTGGTTCTACCGTATCGATTGAACGTCGAGGAAATCAGGAAAATCAAACAGGAAAGCGGTGTAGGTATCGAGGTGTTCCTGTTCAAGACGCCCTCCGGCGGAAAAATTTGTCCAGGCAAATGCATGATGAGTAGCTACTTCAGTTTCCGTCGCTGGCTCGACGCGCACGGGAAGGATCACTTTTTTGGCTCGGCTTCGCGCGGCGGAGACTGCCTGCGTGTGTGTCAGACCAAGTGGGATTTCAAGGTGGATGATACTGGCTACCAGC
>DAIDKJ010000278.1 GCA_027450105.1 Ferrovum sp. | reverse complement strand
TTTTCATCCAAGTTGGCGAAGCGCTCTATGGCGCCCACTGGCGGGAGCAAATGGCCGCAGCCCTCGGCGTTAACCGTCGGACACTCCATCGCTGGTCGAGCGGCGCCAACGCTATCCCTGATCGCGTCACGGGGCTACTGCTCGGCATAGTAGGAAGGAAGGTCGCACTTCTTTCAGGCCTATGCAACTACCTCGACGCTGCATGGCTGGACATCCAGCAGAGTCCGCGCTACGCTCCTACTCCTCAAAAAGAGAAAGGCCCCCAGGCTTAACTGGGGGCCTTGAGCACTGATCGCACAGGACGGGGAGGACTGACGCAGCGCGATACAGCACGGACTGTGCTGCAAGCCTAGCGTTCCCTTCCACCGAAGTCAACTGGAGCCGGTAGAACCCGGTAGCGGAGGCACGCCATGAGACTGCATAAATTTATGGAGTTGATGGAAGGGAAACCTGCTCAACAAGACCTACTTAACGAACTTCGCGAAGTATACGGCAGTCTAGCGCAGTTTGATTTTGGAACCTTTTGGGACCAATCCCTGAATGAAGTTCGTACGCTTAGGGACTACAGCGTTGAGCTGGCGAAAAACGGATTATTCGAGTTCCCCTTTGATAATTTTGTGTACTGCGCCACTTTCCACGCAGATGTCCAAACGTGCATTGTTGCTACCAGAAACAAGGAGCAGCATAATGTATACGATGTGCGGCTGATAGCGTACATGAGCGAATTAAGCAAGTACGCTTTGGGCCAGACTTTCAGGCTGCGCATATCGGATTTTAATTGCTCGCTCCCCATAGAAGTGCCGCCATTTCCGGCGAAACCGCGGCCTCTTGGCAACGAGAAGGCGATGTGGGCCCGCGATCAGGCCCTCATGGCTCTCATGGTTTTTACCGCCGCACTAGACGCCGAAGGCGTTCACCAAGAGGTCGAGGTCGCGCCCCCAAAATTGAACAAGGCGCGGCTGAAGAAGGGCAAGCTTCCTCTGCTCGACACTCGCAAGATCACGATCAAGATTGGCGGAACACACTATTCGGTCAGTGGTGAATCCCTCGAACCAGGGCGCCATGCTTCGCCCCGGCCGCACTGGCGCCGCGGCCACTTGCGTCATCTTGGCAACGGCGCGATAGTTAAGGTTCGGCCTTG
>DAIDKJ010000277.1 GCA_027450105.1 Ferrovum sp. | reverse complement strand
ATCCGTCGGCGCATGGCCTTTCACGATGCGCTCTATGACGACACGATCATCCTCGACGGCATCGGCGCCCAGCGCGCGTGCAGCGGAGTCGCGGGGCACGTAAACGGTAACCGCGCTCATGAGGGCGACTCCGTGGGAGGGTTGGGTACGGCCGCCAGCAGGGCTTGCAGGCGCTGGGCGTCCACCTGGGCGTGGAGCGTGCCGTCCAGCACCAGCGCCGGACCGCTGGCGCACAGCCCCAAACAGGCCACGCCCTCCAGTTGCCAGTGGTGATCGGCTCGGGCCTGCCCCAGGGTGCATTGCAGCAGGTCTTGCGCCTGTTGCGTCAGGGCCCGGGCCCCACGCGCCTGGCACGCTTCGGCCTGGCACAGGGTGAGGGAATGACGCGCCGGAGGCGTTTGCCGAAAATGGTGATAGTAGGTGATGACCCCATGCACTTCCGCACGCGATAGCCCAAAGGCCTGGGCCAAAGGCGCAACGGTGGCCGGGGGAATGAAACCCAGTTCATCCTGCAGGGCATGCAAGGCGGGCAGCAGCCCCCCGGGCTCGCTTTGCCAACGCGCCAAGGCCTGATCCAGGGCTTGGGTTTCGGCGGGTAACAGGGTTGAGAGGGACGGCGCCGGGGCAGACCGGGCGGGAGTGGAAGTAGAAGCAGTCAAGGGCAAGGGCTCCTGAAGAGGTCGGGTCTCTTGGGGGTTGGTCATGGACAAGGAATGAGCCGTGCCACGCCATACACTCTAGCACCATGATACAACAAAAATGACGGTCAGATGAAACGAATTAAATCAATGGTTTAAAATTGTTACAAGAACAGTTTTAAACAAACGGAGGGCATCAGGACCATCACAGGAGTCAGAAAGGACGGGCGGTGGTGCGCCCGGCCATGGACTCCTGGGCTAGGTGGCCTTTGGCAGAGGCAGGGCGTTGGAACAGCGCAAACGGCCTTTGGCAGACGCGGGAGCTGGAACAGCGCAAAAACTCAGGCGGCTTCCGGACTGGAAGGGCCCACGCCCACCAGCAGACGCTCCATCAGGTCGCGCACAGAGCGAATCTGGGCCCCAAAGGGGAGCTCGCCGGTTCCGGAAAAAAACAGACCCTTCTTCACATCGCCGCGCACGGCGGCAGCCAGTTGGGTGTCGATACAAAATTGCCCCCAATCAGCCTTGCCATCGCGCAGTCCGCATTGGGACAGGCAGTCAAACCACAGGGTGCAGCGGGGTTTTTCCCGGGCTACGTTTTTGAGCTTGTATTCAAACTTGAGGTAGTTTTTAAGCCAGGGGGTGGCCACCGCCCGTGCCGGCAAACCGGCCACGCTGGTGAAGGTCACCCAATCTTGGGGTTTGGCCTCGGCCAGGACTTTCTTGAAGTTGGGGTGTGCATCGCATTCTTCGGTGACGGC
>DAIDKJ010000276.1 GCA_027450105.1 Ferrovum sp. | reverse complement strand
ACTCCTCCACCACCCACTGGATGGTATCCCCCAGAGCAAAGCCCGTGATTTTTTCTCCTGGTGCCAACTGGATATCGGTAGGAACACCGGGAATGGCCAAAATGGTGTAGGTGGTGTCCGCATCGTAAGTAAAACAGACCAATCGTGGATCGCCGCCACCTCGATTATCCCCATCTGCCTGGGCCCCGCCCCCAGAGATCATGAGGCTCAGCAGGAGCAGAACCACAGAGAATTCTTTGACATTCATCCTGTTCATTTTTCCATGTCCGTGTTGACGAGAAAGTGGGTCACGAATAGCCCTGCCGGATTACTAAGCAACTCGGATTCGGTTTTTGGTACCAAGGTGGTGAAATGAATGGTCAAAATGAATTTTTCCCGATTGGCACCGGGGTTTCCCACGTTGCGACGTTCGGTGGTTACGCGCACCAACGCCACTTGATCCTGAATCAGAGAGACACTGGAAATGGATACCGTGCGCGTGAGAGTGGGATCTTTTTTGAGTTCGCCCATGGGTTGGGTGCGTTGTACCCAGTCGGTAAATTCTACTGTGGCCTTGCCCCGGGTGAGTCGATAGGCGTCGGACAGGTATTGCTCGGTCAAATGCGGGTCGATGGTTAGCAGCTGCCGCACCCACTGGGCAATGAAATACCGGACTTCCGCTTCGCCCGGTTGGTATTGCTGGGCATTCATGGGGGCCGGAATGACCGCACCACCATCCACCTTTTCCAGAACGAAGGGCACCACGGTCTTGAGCGGTGCCATCAACACCAATGCTCCGCAGGCCATGAGCAAAGCCAGAGAGAGCCCCAGCGTCAATAAAAAATAGCGGTTGCGCTCCACCACGGGAATTCCGTGGGCTTCAAACCAGATTTTTTCGGGATGGGGCGAAACGGCGGGCGGTGTTTGCTGCGGTAGAACGCCCTGGGGGGAACGCCGTGATCGAGCACGGCGGGCCAGAAAGCCAAATGCAAAAAATCCCATGGAAAACTCCTTCGAAAGCGAGCCTCCATTTCAGCATGGGTCAGCGCTGGGCAATGCCGAAAAAGTGCAATACTCTCAGCCTGCTCCTGAACCGCGCTGAGCGCCCAAGAGCAAGGGCAGCAGTCGAATGACTCAGCGTTTGAGCAGATGGGCCTTGGACTTGACGTCTTTCCAATCATCCGCATCGGCTGGCGGCTCGATGCGTTCTGTGATGGGCTGCCACAGTTTGCTGAGTTCGGCGTTCAAGGCAATGAAGGCCCGCTGATTTTCGGGCACGTCATCTTCGGCGAAAATGGCTTCTGCCGGGCATTCTGCCACACATAAGGTACAGTCGATGCATTCGTCCGGATCGATGGCCAAAAAGTTGGGGCCCTCGTGGAAGCAATCCACCGGGCATACTGTGACGCAATCAGTATACT
>DAIDKJ010000275.1 GCA_027450105.1 Ferrovum sp. | reverse complement strand
CAGGTCTGGGTTTAAGCGCCACCGCTTGAGCGACACAGTTACACGCCACGTTGCCTCACACCACGCAGTCCACGTAGAAGCGGGAGGATCCGTTGGCGCCCATTTTGGATAGCCCGTGAATATCCGTCTCGAACCCCGGAAAGCGCTGATTGAAGGAACGGGCAAACTTGAGATAGCGCACAATGGTGGCGTTGAATCGCTCTCCGGGAATCAGCAAGGGAATGCCGGGAGGATAAGGGGTCAATAACACCGAGGTAATGCGTCCTTCCAGATCATCGATCTCCACCCGCTCCGTTTGCCGATGGGCCATGCGTGCAAAGGCATCGGCCGGTTTCATGGCGGGAATCATGTCCGACAGATACATTTCCGTTGTCAGTCGAGCCACATCGTTTTCACGATAAACCGCATGGATCTCTTCGCTCAACTGCTTCAGGCCCCAACTTTCATACCGTGGATGTTTGGCCACAAACTCTGGTAACACCCGCCAGAGCGGTTGGTTTTTGTCATAGTCATCCTTGAATTGCTGCAATTCGGTAACCAGGGTGTTCCAGCGCCCTTTGGTGATGCCAATGGTAAACATGATGAAAAAGGAATAGAGCCCGGTTTTTTCCACGACCACACCATGTTCAGCCAAGTATTTGGTCACCACCGCCGCTGGAATTCCCAAATCATGAAAGTCACCGTCCACGTCCAGCCCCGGGGTGATCACTGTGGCCTTGATGGGATCCAGCATATTGAAACCAGGAGCCAGGTCCCCAAATCCATGCCAGCGCTCACCGGGTTTGAGCAGCCAGTCGGACCGATCGCCAATGCCTTCCTCCGCCAGGTATTCGGGGCCCCATACCTTGAACCACCAATCTACTCCCCATTCCTCATCCACCTTGCGCATGGCGCGACGAAAATCCAGGGCCTCGTTGATGGATTCTTCCACCAGGGCTGTACCCCCCGGGGGTTCCATCATGGCCGCCGCCACATCGCAAGAGGCAATGATGGCATATTGGGGGCTGGTGGAGGTATGCATGAGGTACGCTTCGTTAAAGCAGTCCCGATCCAGCTTGATGGTTTGGCTATCCTGAATCAAAATCTGTGAGGCCTGACTCAAACCCGCCAGCAACTTGTGGGTGGACTGGGTGGCCATGACCATCGCCTCTTCACACAAAGGCCGGTCGCGACCAATGGCGTGCATGTCCTTGTAGAAATCACTGAAAGCCGCATGGGGCAACCAGGCCTCGTCAAAATGCAGGGTGTCGATTTGCCGATCCAGAATGCGCTTGATGGTTTCCACGTTATACAGGATGCCGTCATAGGTACTTTGTGTAATGGTCAGGACCCGTGGCTTGACCGCACCAGCTTGAGTGAAAGGGTTGGCGGCAATTTTGCGTTGAATGGTTTCGGGGGTGAATTCGCTCAGGGGAATGGGGCCGATGATGCCATAGTGATTACGCGTGGGCATGAG
>DAIDKJ010000274.1 GCA_027450105.1 Ferrovum sp. | reverse complement strand
AACTGGAGAAGCCGCTTTTGAAGCGGCCCTGAAGTCCCTGTTTCAGCGCCTCGGTGCCGAACATACGCTGGAGCATGTGCGGGCAGTGGCCCACCGGGTCGTGCACGGCGGCGGGGTGTATGCGGGCAGTGTCCTGGCCAGTGATGCGGTGTTGCAGGATTTGGCGCGTTTCAATCCGCTGGCCCCGCTACATCAACCCCATAATCTGGCCGGTGTGGCGCGCTTTCGTGCGGCCTTGCCTGGAGTGCCTCAGGTCATTTGTTTCGACACCGCCTTTCATCAGGAGATTGCTCCCACCGAAACCCATTTTGCCCTGCCCGATCATCTTCTGGCGCAAGGGATTCGTCGTTACGGCTTTCACGGGCTGTCCTATCAGCATGTTTGTTACATGCTGGGGTCCCGCTCGCCAGCGGCGCAGGGGCGTGTGCTGATGGCGCATCTGGGTAACGGGGCCAGTCTTTGTGCGGCGCGCGCAGGGAAGAGTTGCGCTACCACCATGGGGTTCACGGCACTGGATGGTTTGATGATGGGTACGCGCAGTGGTTCTCTGGATCCGGGCGTGGTGCTTTACCTGCTGGCACAGGGTTGGAGTGCTGCGCAAATCGAACACTTGTTGTATCGGGAATCAGGGCTGTTGGGAGTGTCGGGTTTGTCCTCGGACATGCGCGTGTTGCGTGCCAGCGACGATGCCCGGGCGCGCTTTGCCATCGAGGCCTTCACGGCCCGGGTCATTCGCGAATCTGGCGCCTTGATTGCAGTTTTGCGAGGGCTCGATGTCCTGGTGTTTACTGGTGGTATTGGCGAACATGATGTTCAATTGCGCGAGGATGTGGCGCAGGGACTGGCCTGGCTGGGAGTGGAACTGGATCACCAGGCCAATCAGGCAGCCCGGGGGCAAGACATCAGGGCCATTCATAACGCCCAGAGCGCCGTGGAGGTGTGGGTGGTTCCGGCAGACGAAGGACGGGCCACGGCGCGCGAAGCTGTGCAATTGCTTGGGCTTTGAAAGATTTCGGGGTGATTTGAAGCCCGATGGTACTTTCGGGCCGCAAGACAAGTGCAGATCAATGGCTTCCTGGTGAGTACCGTAGAAAGTAATGCGTTGTTTTACAAGGGTGTTAATGACCATCGGGGAAGCAATCAGCGCTCCCTAGTCTTTCGATTTCTTTTTCTCTTTGGGCACCAGCAATTTTTTCAGTTCCCCAATCTGGGATTCGATGCTGGATTTTTGATAAAAATCCCCGTCACCGCTTTTCAGGGCAATCTGGAGCTGATCCAGCGCCGCCGAGGGGTTATCCAGCAACAGATAGGCTTGTGCCAAGGCCTGATGGCTGGGTAATTCCTTGTTCTGTTGGGCGTAGGCGCGTGCCTGCAGACTGTACAGATGCGCATCCGCATGGTTGAAGAGCATGCGGTTGGAGATGGCCTCCAGGGCTTCGTTTTCTTGATGGGAGTCCAATAAGGTCTGGATATATCCATAGTTGAGCGCCCGCTGATCGGGATAGCGTTGCAGGGCTTTGCGATACAACACCAACGCGCGGTTCA
>DAIDKJ010000273.1 GCA_027450105.1 Ferrovum sp. | reverse complement strand
GAGCGGGCCCTGAATTTTGCCCACCAGCAACAGTGCGCATTGTTAGCCATCGTCCCGTGCGATGCCCCCTTGTTACCCACCACATTGGTCCAACGCTTGCAGCAAGCGCTGGAGCAACAAGATGCTGACTTGGCCATGGCCCGTACCCAGGGCCGTGACCAGCCCCTGTTTTGCCTGCTACGTAGTGGGTTGCATCAGGATTTGCATACCTATTTGCGCTCCCAGGAGCGCAAGGTGTTACGCTGGCAGGAACGTTTTAGCATTGCCCGGGTCTGCTTTGATGATGAGACCGAAGCCTTCACCAATATCAATCACCCCGAGCAACTCCTGACTGCGGATCACACGGATGATTCCCCCGGAACGGAAGGGGCTCTGGAAACCACTCCACGGACCAACGGACCGACTTCATGACCCAGGATGCACCGCCCACGCAGGATCGATCCTTCACTCTCCCACAGGCGCTGGATCATATTCGCCAGCACCTGGCCCCCGTGCAAGAAGCCGAACAGGTATCCTTGCGCCAGGGATTGCACCGGATTCTGGCCCGGGACCTGATCTCGCCCCGTGCGGTACCCGGGTGGGATAATTCCGCCATGGACGGCTACGCCGTGCGCCATGCGGACCTGACCCCCGCGGTTCCCCTCCCCGTGGTGCATACACTGCTGGCCGGTGCTGGGCAAACCCCCGACCTGCAACCCGGGCAAGCCATGCGGGTGATGACCGGAGCCCCAATCCCCCCCGGTGCCGACACGGTCGTGATGCAAGAACAGGTCACCCTGCACCAGAGCTCCATACTTGTTCAACCCGGGCAACAACGGGGTCAGCATATTCGTCGCGCCGGCGAAGACATACAATCCGGCGCCCCGGTACTGCGCCGAGGACAACGTTTGGGAGCCGCAGAACTGGGTTTGATGGGGTCTCTGGGTTTGGCCGAGATCCCCGTATATCGCCCCTTACGGGTAGCCTTTTGCTCCACTGGAAACGAACTGGTTTCCCTGGGACAAACCCCGGCTGCAGGGCAATTTTTTGACAGCAATCGTCACACCCTGCATGCGCTGATCACTGGGATGGGATTTGAATGCCTCGATCTGGGGGTGATTCCTGATCAACCCGAGCAGATCCGTGCCACTTTCCTGGCCGCCGCACGCGTAGCGGATGTGGTGGTGTCCACCGGGGGCGTTTCGGTGGGTGAGGCCGACTTTATCAAACCCATCCTGCAGGAACTGGGACGAATCGCTTTCTGGAAGGTTGCCATCAAACCGGGACGTCCCTTTGCCTTTGGAACCCTGGGATCAGCCCACTTTTTTGGTCTGCCCGGTAATCCGGTGGCCGTCATGGTCACTTTCCTCTTACTGGTGCGTCCGGCTCTGTTGGAGCTGGCTGGCATGACCCCGGTACCGGAACTGCCGCAATTTCCCGTGCGCAGTGCCCAAAACCTGAAAAAAGCGGCCGGACGTCTGGAGTTTCAACGGGGAATATTCCAGCGCGATGCAGAAGGCCAGTGGCAGGTTTACAGCACGGGAAACCAGAGTTCCGCTGAGTTAAGC
>DAIDKJ010000272.1 GCA_027450105.1 Ferrovum sp. | reverse complement strand
CTGGGGGGTACGCGGGCGACGCGCTGCACGCTGGACTCTGGTGGGTTTTGGCATGCTGTTGGTGGCCTATCTGGGTAGCAAATTCGTTCTGGAAATCCTTCTGCATCGTGGATGAACTGTCTTTTGGTGCCTTGCTCGGGGTATTGGTGATCCTGCTGATCCTCTCGGGCTTCTTTTCCATGGCCGAAACCAGCATGATGGCCCTGAATCGCTACCGCCTCAAACATCTGGTGGCGCAAAAAAAGCCCGGCGCCCTCCTGACGGCGCGTTTACTGGCCCAGACGGATCGTCTGCTGGGGGTGTTACTGCTGGGCAATAATTTTATCAATGCGGCTGCCGCCTCTCTGGTCACCGTGTTGGCGGTGCGCTTGGTGGGGACTGGAGAACTGGCCATTACTTTGGCCACGGCCAGTGTGACGCTGGTGATTCTGATTTTTTCGGAAATCACCCCCAAAATCATCGGGGCCACCTATGCCGAACGCATCGCCTTGCGTTGCAGTGTGGTGTTGCGGCCCTTATTGTGGCTGTTTTCTCCCATCATTTGGTTCGTCAATCTGTTTGTTCGAGCCCTGCTTCGTTTGGCGGGCCTGCACACACCGCCCGATTTGCTGAGCCCTGACCTGAGCCTGGAAGAGTTGCGCATCCTGGTCCTGGAAGGCGGGCATTTCATTGCCCCCAAACACCAGAACATTCTGCTCAATCTACTGGGGCTCAAGGACATCACCGTGGATGACGTGATGACTCCCCGCAACCAGATCGAGGGAATCGACCTGGAGGGTTCTTTGGAGGAGGTCCATCGGCAATTGGCCACCTCCAACCATACCATTCAGTTGTTGTACCGCGGGAATGCCAACGATGTGGCGGGTTTGGTGCATGTGCGCAAGGTCTTCAGCCAGGCCTATTCCGGGGTCCTGACCTGGGAGGATCTGAACGCAGTCATGCAACCCGCGTATTTCGTCCCTGCGGGCACGCCCTTGCTGACTCAGTTGCAACAGTTTCAGGAAAGTCATAACAAGGTGGGTTTGGTGGTGGATGAATATGGCGAACTCCAGGGCTTGGTGTCCATGGAAGATATTCTGGAGGAAATCGTCGGGGAGTTCGGTGTGAGCTCGCCCCATCATCAATCCCATTTCACCCAGGAAAAAAATGGTACCGTGTTGGTGGAAGGGGTTTGTCCCCTGCGCGATCTCAACCGCAAGCTGGGAACCCATTTCAACCTGGAGGGCCCACGCACCTTGAACGGGCTGATTCTGGAAACCCTGGAGGACATTCCCGAACCGGGGACTTCGCTCAAAATTGACGGCTATCCCATCGAGATCATTCAAACCCAGGACCGCATGGTGCGGGTGGCGCGCTTGACGCTGGATTCAGGCAGGAGCGCCTAGGCCATGACCCTGTTGCGCGTGCTGACCTTTGGGGCCTTGGGCTATCTTCTAGGCTTCCTTCTGGATGGCTGGATTCGTTATATGGTGGAACGCTGGCTGCCGGCCCAAGGGCTTGGGCGGCTGGAGCAGGGGCTGGTATTTCGCCAGGCACGGGCCCGCTATTACGACCTGGTGCCCTGGCTCAAC
>DAIDKJ010000271.1 GCA_027450105.1 Ferrovum sp. | reverse complement strand
GATTCGATCCCCAGTTGCGCTTCCTCCGCGATCAGGGTCTGTTCGCGCTCAATGGCGGCGTTGAGCGCATCGATGCGCGTCTTCAAGCCATCGAAGGCGGTGCTCTCCTCCAGCGTAAGATCGCGGTCCTGGGATGCGGCCAGATCCGTCAAGGCACGGGCCTCTTTGACCAATGCCGTCTTGCGAGCCTGCAGCTCGCGCAGTTGTTTACTCATGGGATTCTCCAGACGTAAAAAAACCGCCCGAGGGCGGTTGGTTGACTTGCAATGGACCTTGTCAGGTCAAGGTGGAACTCAATGGAGCGTCACCTGAAATGGGCGTAGCATTCATAGGAGGTTTTTCAAACACTCGGTGGTTGGGGGTTACATGAAGACGACGAAAGCTTTCTGGTTACTTCTTCTGGTCGCGATCGGATCATTGGCCCATGCGGGGGGTTATGTGATCCAGGCACCAGGCCAACTGCCCACGTATGTAAACCCTACCCCCGGCGGTGGATACACCACCATGTCCCCCGGGCAGATGCCTTCCTACACAACACCGACCCCTGGCGGGGGCTATGTGATTCAAACCCCCGGACAAATGCCCACCTACGAGACTCCCAACCCGGGAGGCGGTTACACCGTCACCACCCCAGGTCAGATGCCCACTTATATCAACCCACAGTAATAAAGCAGCAGCGCCGGGCTATCCCAGAAATATGAAACGAGGATAGAGCATGTATTTCATACTGCTGTGCATCCTGGTTGGGGCCATCATCATGATTCCTGCTGTCAGGAAATTCATTGGCCAGGGCTGCCTTCTGTTCATTGTGGGGCTCCTCGCCATCACAGGTTTTGTGCTGCTGATCGCAGGAATTCTAGGCATCTCTCATTAAGGATTCGACGCGACATGGCTGGCAGGCATGAAACACCGACCCGCCAATGGCGAACGCCCAGTTCTTCCTCACATGAGCGCCAACGCATTTTTGGCTTGTGCTAACCGGGAACCCTTTGAATTCCCGTTGGCCCTGGATCTGGATTTCTTCTGCATCATCTCCACCACCTGATCGAAAGTCATCACACCATCGATCATGTGGAGACTCTGGGCCACGGTGGCGCCCACCACGCGTCCCTGACCCATGCCCTGGGTGACCGCATCGGTGGTGACGGCACGGGCCTGGGCTACCGCCGCCACAAAGGCGCTGTAGTATTCATCCACCCGCGATTGCAGAAAGGCTTGTGCTTCTTCTGTGAGGGGTTCGTAGGGATTGCCCTCCACCTTGTACTTGCCCGCCGAGATCAGGGTGACATCGATGCCCTCATAGAGCAGTGCATCGGAGATGTCCTCATGGGCCTGCCATACCCCAATGGAGCCCACTTCACCGCCTGGAGTGCAGTAGAACTCTGAAGCCGCCGAGCCGATCCAGTAGGCGGCCGATGCCGCAAGACTGTTGGCCACGGCCACGACGGGTTTCTGTCCCCGAGCCGCCAGAATCTGGGTGGCCAGTTCTTCCACCCCATAGACGCTCCCACCGGGAGAATCGATGTCGATCAAGATCTGTTCCACCGCAGGATCGGCCAGGGCGTCACCGAGGGCCG
>DAIDKJ010000270.1 GCA_027450105.1 Ferrovum sp. | reverse complement strand
ACCTCCAGAATGCGCCTTTTACTCCAGGTTGCTTCGAGCATGACGGTAATGATCCCTTCCTGAGCCTTGCGCCAGAGGCTGCGCTGCCCTGATAACAACAGGTTTTTGGCCAGTTGCTGTGTAATCGTTGAGCCTCCGGCAACCGGTTTGCCGCGGTGAATATCCTTCTCCAGGGCGCGACGCATGCCCTCCCAGTCAAAGCCATGATGGGCCACAAACCCCGAATCCTCGGCAGCAACGACGGCGCGTTTCAGGCTATCCGGAATGCGCTCGTAGGCCACCCAGGGATGGGGCAGGAGGTCGCCCTTTCCTGCGGCCAGTCGGGATTCAGCGCGAATTTTCATGAAGGAAGTTTTTTCGGGATTGTGGCCTTTCCACCAAAGCACCTGGGCAAAGATCCAACCCTCCCAGAGCACCAACAGCAACAATGCCCAAACCAGCAGCCGCAATCCCCAATGGATTAGACGGTACAAACGGCTCACCCCAGTTCGGCCCGCAACTGCTGCAGTACTGCGGCGGTGGCGGGAAGGAGATGACGCCAAAGGTAAAACGATTCTGCGGCCTGTTCCACCAGCATGCCCAGTCCATCGGCAAGATAAGGCGCCCCGTGCGTCTGCGCCAGTTTGAGGAAGGGGGTCTGACCCCGGCCATACATCATGTCGTAGGCCAGGGTGCGTGGGCCAAACACGCCCTGGGGCACTTCAGGCACAGCCCCCGTGAGGCTGCTGGAAGTGGCGTTGATGACGACGTCGAATGGTTCCGCCGGGATGTCCTCCAGTCCACAAGCCTCGGCACGACCCATCAGGTCGTCTGTGATGGTGCCAGAAGCTTTCAGTTCAGACAGGATTGCAAACGCGCGCGCTGCCGTTCGATTGGCAACCACCAGCCGCGCCGGTTGCTCGGCCAGCAGGGGCAGCACCACGCCGCGTGCCGCACCGCCTGCGCCCAACAACAGGATATGTTTCTGTTGCAGCATGAAGCGCTGGTTCTGGACAATATCCCTGACCAGGCCCACCCCATCCGTATTATCGGCAAAAACCTGTCCCTCTCGAAAATCCAGGGTATTGGCGGCTCCTGCAGCACGGGCACGCGCAGTCTGGCCGTCGGCCAGGGCAAAGGCGCGCTCCTTGAAGGGCAAGGTGATATTCAGCCCTTTGCCACCCTCGCTTCTGAATCTGGCGACGGCCGCTTCAAACCGGTCAGGTTCCGGATCAATCCGCTCGTAGGTCATGAGCTGCCCGGTCGCCTTCGCAAACAGGGCATGGATTTGGGGTGATCGACTATGGGACACGGGATGCCCCATGACGGCGTACCGATCCATCGTCAGCAATCAGTTCTGCTTCCAGGGCAAGCCGGCAGCACGCCAGCCCCCGACGCAATTGCGATGGCCCTGGGCATCCCGCTCTCCTTCAAACCCTTGCAGGATGTTATAGCACCCCGTAAAACCCGCGGCAGCCGCCGCCGCTGCCGCAGCATGCGAGCGCGCCCCTGAGCGACACAGAAATAGCAGCAAGCTGTCTTCAGGTACGGACTGGCGAAGCATGTCGATGAAATCCGGGTTGCGCTGGCAGGCAGGGTAATCCTGCCACTCGATGTGGAT
>DAIDKJ010000269.1 GCA_027450105.1 Ferrovum sp. | reverse complement strand
GCTCATCGACGAATTCGTGCAGGCCGGAGGGGAAGCCATCGAGGTGGTCACCAGCAACCATACGCGCGAGCAAACCGACCACTTTGCCGCTCAGGTGGTGCGCCGGGGGCTGCTGGCGTCCCGCGGCTCGGACTATCATGGCCCGGGCGAAAGCCGCTTCGAACCCGGCAAGCTGCCGGCCCTGCCCGGGCACTGTGTGCCCGTGTGGCAGCGCTGGGAAACCTCTTCCGCTTTCACAAGGAGTTCCTGATTCATGTATCCCGATCGTGTGCTCTCTGGCATGCGCCCCACCGGGGCCATGCATCTGGGGCATTATCATGGGGTGCTCAAAAACTGGATCAAGATCCAGCATGAGCACGAATGCCTGTTCATGGTGGCCGACTGGCACGCCCTCACCACCCATTACGACCAACCGCAAGCCATCGAGCAGCATGTGTGGGAAATGGTCGTGGACTGGTTGGCCGCCGGGGTGGACCCCAATCAGGCCACCTTGTTCATCCAGTCCCAGGTGCCAGAACACGCCGAGCTGCACCTGTTGTTGTCCATGATGACTCCGCTGGGATGGCTGGAACGGGTTCCCACCTACAAGGAACAGCAGGAACGCCTCACCGACAAGGATCTGGCCACCTATGGCTTTTTGGGGTATCCCCTGCTGCAGGCGGCAGACATTCTCATCTATCGTGCCAATCGCGTTCCCGTGGGGGAAGACCAGATCCCGCATATCGAGTTTACCCGGGAGATTGCCCGGCGCTTCAATCACCTGTATGGACGCGAACCGGATTTCGACGAAAAAGCCCTGCAGGCGGTGAAAAAATTGGGCAACAAGAAGGCCCGTCTGTATCTCGAGCTGCGCAATCGCTATACCGAACAGGGGGATGACGAAGCACTGGAAGCGGCACGCGCCTTGTTGGGCGAGTCGCAAAATTTGAGTGTGGTGGATCGGGAGCGCGTGTTTGGCTATCTGGAAGGCAGTGGCAAGATGATTCTGGTGGAGCCCCAGTGCATGCTCACCGATGCCTCGCGTTTGCTGGGACTGGATGGCCAGAAAATGTCCAAGTCCTATCACAACACCATTGCCCTGCGCGACGACGTGCCCACCGTCACCCGTAAAATTCGCACCATGCCCACCGATACGGCCCGGGTGCGGCGCACGGATGTGGGCGACCCCAACCGCTGTCCGGTGTACTCCTTTCACCAGGTGTACAGCGACGACGCCACGCGCGACTGGGTGCAGCAGGGTTGCCGCTCTGCGGGCATCGGTTGTCTGGAATGCAAACAGCCCGTCATCGACCGGGTTCTGGAGGAACTGGCTCCCATGCGCGCGAAGGCGGCCCCCTATCTGGAAGACCCCACCTTGGTGCGCCATGTGATTGCCGATGGCTGCGAGCGGGCCCGCAAGCTGGCGGCCGATACCCTGCGGGATGTACGCAGCAGTGTGGGGCTGAGCTACCCGTGAGCGGCTTGTGGTCCTGATGCTGCGGCCGGCATGAACACCGCCCAGCAATTGCAGATTCCCCTGGCGGGCCCCCTGGCGCGGGTGCGGGGCGAGCCTCTGGACAAGCTCCCCACGGACCTCTACATCCCCCCCGAAGCGCTGGAAGTGTTTTTGGAGAGCTTTGAAGGTCCGCTGGATCTG
>DAIDKJ010000268.1 GCA_027450105.1 Ferrovum sp. | reverse complement strand
CCCCCCCCCCCCCCCCACCGGTGGGAAAGAGTAGGAACTGCGGAAGCAATTCAGTAGCCTGTTGAGCATGGGTTGAGGGACGAGATGGTATCTAGTTGTTATAATTTGTAATAAACATTCTCAGAACAAGAACCGTCTGCAGTCTAGCACCGAACGGCCAAGGCCGTCCAATACGGGGGCAATTAACGGGGGGCAGATCGGGAGTGGGCGTTGATGACCGTGTACCCCGGCGCAGGCATCGCCCAGCTCTTCATGGGCGGGGACAGTGATAAACCCCGAAGGTCTGTTTTCCCAATTCGGGGCGATCCCCAGGCACCAGGGTGTTGCCGCCAGCGTCCAGGGCCGCGTTGCGGGCCAGTTGCAATAAATCCCCATTGATGGCTTCCACGCTGCGACTGACGAAACCGACCTGAGCCAACACCGAGACGGTGGTGTTGCCTTTGAACTGGCACTGGGTGACTTGATCGGAGGCCAGTAGCGGGATGTTTTGCGAGCCCGGACGAACATCGATCAAGTCGCTGGCACAGCCAGCCAGTAGCGCCAGCGACGCCGCGTATAAAAAAACAGGACGGGCAAGAAGAGAGGACATGAGGCGTGACTCCTGAACACAAAAAATGGACGATGGGCCTTCAACCGAGGCTAGGGCGCAACGCATAGGCAGTGGGCCAGAATCAGACTGCCCGGGCGCTGTTGATCCGAATTCACCCGTTCACCAAGGAGGCGCAGGAAATCCAGTGACCCCATCGCGCTCAGGGCAGGGGGGGCGGACCAGAGGTTCTGGGCGGACCCGGGCGCTCCGGCCAACAGCTGCCAACGCTGCGCTTCGGCCAACAAAGAGCGCAGGGCCCGAGCGTTTTGCAGTAGAGCCAGCCAATGTTCCAGGCCACGGGGTGGTGGATCCCGATAGTCCACCTGATAGGTCGAACCCAGATGGGCGCGTTGGGCGGCTGCCTGGAGGGCGTCCTGAAGGGAGCCCAGGCGATCCACCAGATGCCGCTCCAGGGCTTGCTGTCCGGTCCACACGCGCCCCTGGGCCACGGCTTCGATATGCTCCCGGGGCTGTTTACGGGCCACGGCAGTTTTTTGGGTGAAATCGGCGTAGAGATGATCCACATTGCTTTGAATCATGGATTGCAGCCGGGGGTCCAGGGGCCGCAAGGGATTGGAGGCATCGCTCAACCAGGTGGTGGTGACCCCGCCGGGGTGAATGCCCAGCTTGCCCATGAGCTTGTCGGCCGTGGGGAGCAGTGCGAAAACCCCGATGGAACCGGTGATCGTGGCAGGGTCTGCAATCAGTTCGTCGGCACCAAGGGCCATCCAGTAGCCACCCGAAGCGGCCAGATTGCCCATGGAGACGACCACGGGCTTACCAGCTCGGCGTGTCAGCTCCACTTCCCGTCGAATCAGCTCCGAGCCAAAGGCACTGCCACCCGGAGAATCGATTCGCAGCACCAGGGCTTTGACCTGGGAGTCTTCCCGGGCTGTGCGGACGAGTTGGGCGGTGGTCAGGCCGCCAATGGTTCCGGCCGCCGCTTCTCCATCATGGACTTCGCCTTCTGCCACGACCATGGCAATATGCGCCCCGGTGCGCTCTGGTTGCAACTGATCCAGATAGTCGTCAAAGGAAATCTGACGAAAATCATGCCCTTCGGAGTCCGCCACCCCTTC
>DAIDKJ010000267.1 GCA_027450105.1 Ferrovum sp. | reverse complement strand
AGTGGCATGTTCATGCGCTTGGCCTTCTCCATTGCCACCAGCGTTGACCCCGACATTCTGATTATCGATGAGTCGCTTTCGGTGGGAGATGGGGCCTTTGCGCGCAAGTCCTTCGAACGCATCATGCAATTGCGCGAATCAGGAAAAACCGCCCTGTTATGCTCTCATTCTCTCTATCATATTGAATCGGTTTGCAATCGAGTGCTTTGGCTCGATAATGGGGCCGTCGCAGGATTGGGATTGCCAATCCATGTTCTGCCTGCTTACAGTCGAACGTTGGAAGCGCCCGCTCTAGCCCTATCGACTTCAGCGACAGAGTTTGCCGTGCCAATGACCAAAGAGGCTTCCTCCTGCTTGCCAGGAACGGCCAGCATTCTGAGCATTGAGGCGCGTTGCGGAACGCAATTGGGTCGTCAAGTTCGCTTGACATCCAACCAGTCAAACCTGGAAATTGAAGTGGTTTTTGCCTCTGATCCCCAGTTGCCAACCCCGGGAATCGGCCTGGGAATCGATACAGATACCGGAGTGGTGGTTACAACGGTCAGCTCTGTGCATGAGGGTGTTGTGCTGCAACGAGACTCGACAGGTCGAGGAGTGGCTCGGATTGCCTTTCCCAATCTTCCCTTGTTGCGGGGGCGATATACGGTTTCCGTGTTCCTAACCTGTGAGCGGATGCTGCATGTGTATGAACAAGCGCTGCAAAGTTTGCACATTGAGGTGGAACAGGTGTGGTTAGAGCCCGGATTGGTGCGCATTCCCCATCAGTGGGTGAGGATGGAGGAGCATTGAGTCAACCGTGATTTTGCAGCCGTCCGCTATGTTGGCGCAAACCATCCTTGATGCCGTTGAGCAGCATTTTTATGCAGATTGTGCGGTTTTCTGAAAACAAACTGAAAAAAATGATCACGCGTAGTAATCGGAATCCTTCGGCCAGTTTCCAGCGCCAAGGCATGTTGTTTTTTCGTTGTAAGAGCAGGCTGTTACGGCTGATATAGTAATAACGAAAGGGCGAGTGGTAGGACACGTTACGCCAGCGCAACCACCAGAACCGACGTTGTCGGTCTCCTAAGGTATGAAACATGATGGCTTTACAGACGCCGAATAAGCCGTATCCCAAAGACTGGGCCCTGAAGCACCACTCGGTATCCACATGATCGATGAATAGGGATTCGTCCATTCCGCCGATTTCACGTAGCACTTCCAGCGGAATGAGCGAACCCGAGGAAATTAAAAAATCCACAGGAATCTGCTCCTCGCTATCTCGGCAGTTGGTTCGGGTGTAGCCAAGCAACCCAACTCGTACAAATTGAGTCAATTGCCCTGATGGATCACTATAGCGAGGCCCTACGGCAGCCAACCGAACGCCGTCTTGACGAAGTTTTCGTGCGGACTGGTACAAACGTGAAACCATGTCTGGCGCGGGAACGCTATCCTGATCCAGAAGCAGTACATATTCGGCCCCCTCATTGCGGGCCAGTGCACAACCTGTATTATGGGCTGCACCCAGCCCCCGGTTTTCTGGTAATTGAACAAGTTGGATCAGGCCAGCCAAGGGCGACCAGTCTAACGGTGTTTGGGAGGTGGAGTTGTCTATCACCCAGATTTTTGGTACCTGTCGATTCAACGCTCGGACTGTTTGAGCCAGAGTGTTCAGATCGGGGTGATATGTGACTATAACGGCGTGAACGGCGTGAATCATTCTGAATAACTGCACCGGCAG
>DAIDKJ010000266.1 GCA_027450105.1 Ferrovum sp. | reverse complement strand
AATACCGCTGGCGTTGTTCCGGTGTTCCCACGGTATGAATGGCCTCGATGGCTCCTCGGGTCAACAAGGGACAGAGAGTGAAAGCCATATTGGCGGCATGCCACATTTCTTCTGCGGGAGCACCCATCAAGTTGGGGAGTCCCTGCCCGCCAAAGGCCACAGGTGCCGTCAGTCCATTCCATCCTGCAGCAACAAACTGTTCATAACCCGACTTGAAACCCGGGGTGGTCACCACGCGCCCCGCCTCCATACGAGCCGGGGTTTGATCGCCGACCTTGTTGAGCGGAGAAAGAACCTCCTGGGAAAATCGGGCGCATTCCTCTTGAATGGCGTCGAACAGTTCATCGGTGGCTTCCCCGTATCCCTCGTGCTGAGACAGTCGGGATACGGCAGACAAGCCCAGCAACTCCTTCACCACGAAAGCCATATCCCTCAACGGTGCGCGATAGTCATACATGGTTGCATCTCCTCTCGGATTCTTTGATCATTAACTGCCAGTTACTCTGGATAAGGGCTGGTGGACCTCAGAAACCTTCCCCCGGAGCCAGAAAACGCCACTGGCCCAGTGGCAAGGCGCCCAGACGCACGCGTCCGATGCGCACCCGTTTTAGTCCGGTTACCGTGAGTCCCACCAGTTCGCACATGCGCCGAATCTGGCGTTTCTTTCCTTCGCGCAGAATAAAGCGCAACTGGTCCTCATTTTGCCAACTGACTTTGGCCGGCTTCAGAGGTTGTGAATCGAGCACTAGTCCATGATTGAGGAGCGCCAAATCGCGCTCGCTCAAGCGCCCCCGCACGCGAACCAGGTACTCTTTTTCTACAGTGGAGTCCGCTCCGATGAGCGTCTTGGCCACGCGGCCATCCTGAGTCAACACCAGCAATCCGGTGGAATCGATATCCAGGCGACCAGCCGGTGCCATTCCCCGCAAGACTCCGGGCGCCAAGGGAATCTGCGTGGGGTCTTCGGACCAATGCCTACCCGACTCTACCAACACCAGAGCTGGTTGGTGCCCGTCTTCCGCCTGCCCGGATACATAGCCCACCGGCTTATGCAATAGCACCGTCAGCAACTGGCTTTGTTGCCGTTGCGCCTGGGGGGCCACGACGATTGTTTGTGTTGGGTCGATCCGAGTGCCCAGGGCCTGGATGATTACTCCGTCCACCCGCACCCATCCCTTTTCGATCCAGACGTCGGCCTCCCGTCGGGAGCATAGGCCGCGCTGGGACATCACTTTGGATAAACGGGGTTTTTCGGATTCGGAATTCAAATCAGGTTGCCGTCTCAAGTCGCTTGGGATCAGAGCAAGAACTCACGAACCCGATTCATCTGTTCCAGTGCCATCAGCGCGGGGGCATGTCCGCATTCCGGAATTTCCTGGATTTCCAGTTGCGGATGTCCCATCTGCATAAGGGACAGCGTTTGCGGCAGCAATAAATCGGACTGCGCTCCGCGCAAAATCAGCGTAGGACATTGCACAGCGTTCCAGAACATGGAAAGATCGATATCCATCAGTGGAGCACCCATAAACGCCGTGGCAATCGCCGGATCATAGCGCAAACGATACTTGCCGTCCGGTCCATGAGTTACCCCATGAATGGCCAAATGCCGCCATTGCTCACTGGTGAGGGGCCCAAAACCTTGATGGGTGTGGCGAAAATAGTCTTCCACTTCGCTTAGTGAGGCAAAGACCAGGGATTGTCCCACATAGCCGGACAAACGCT
>DAIDKJ010000265.1 GCA_027450105.1 Ferrovum sp. | reverse complement strand
AGACATTCGACAGGCCCTGGTCATGAAGTTGGGTGAAAATATGACCTTGCGTCGTTTCGTTCGCTACGAGACCACCGGACATCTGGCCCAGTACATGCATGGGCAAAAAATTGGTGTATTGGTGGACATGCTCGGGGGGGATGCAGCGCTGGGACGTGACATTGCCATGCATATTGCGGCCAGCAAACCTGTGTGTGTGTCTGCGGCAGAGGTTCCTGCCGAATTGCTCCAGCGCGAGCGTGAAATCTATACGGCACAGGCTGCAGAATCCGGTAAACCGGCTGAGATCGTAGCCAAGATGGTGGAGGGACGGGTTCAGAAATATTTGGCCGAGGTAACCTTGATTGGGCAGCCCTTTGTCAAGAATCCAGATCAAACCGTCGAAGTCCTGCTCAAAAGTCGGGGCGCCAGCGTGCAGCGCTTCTCCATGCTGGTGGTGGGGGAAGGCATCGAGAAAAAAGTCGAGAACTTTGCGGCGGAAGTCGCCGCTGCCGCAGGTACGATGGCTTGATACAGGGAAGACCATGAAACTTGCTTACCAACGTATTCTCTTGAAACTGTCGGGTGAAGCCCTGATGGGGGAGGATGCTTATGGCATCAATCGAGCCACGATCGACCGTATCGTGGCCGAGATTGCCGCCGTTGTTCGGCAGGGCGTGCAAGTTGCCGTGGTGATTGGCGGGGGCAATATCTTTCGCGGGGTGGCACCCGGAGCCGAAGGAATGGACCGCGCCACCGCCGACTATATGGGAATGCTGGCTACGGTCATGAATGCCCTGGCTTTGCAGGATGCCATGCGACGAGTGGATGTGGTCAGTCGGGTTCAGTCCGCCCTGAATCTGGAACAGGTGGCAGAACCTTACATTCGTGGCAAGGCGCTGCGTTATCTGGAAGAGGGCAAGGTAGTGATTTTTGCGGCAGGGACGGGCAACCCATTTTTTACGACGGACACGGCCGCCGCGCTGCGGGGAGCAGAGATCAGCGCGGAGGTGGTGCTCAAAGCGACCAAAGTAGACGGTATTTATACACATGATCCAAAAAAGAACCCGGACGCTCGCCGCTATGTACGCCTCACCTTTGAAGAGGCCATCGTCAATAATCTGAAAGTGATGGATGCCACGGCACTGACTTTGTGTCGGGATCAGAACCTGCCCATCGGTGTGTTCAGTATTTTCAAACCGGGTGCCTTGATGCGTGTCGTTCGGGGTGAACCCGAAGGCACCTTTGTGACGAATTGAAAGGGTAACGTCAGATGATTTCCGATATCAAGAAGACTACCGAACAGAAAATGGCCAAATCCGTGGAAACCCTCAAGGCGGATTTGGCCAAGGTGCGAACGGGGCGAGCCCATGCTGGTTTGCTGGATCACGTTCGGGTGGATTATTACGGAACCCCTACCCCACTCAACCAGGTGGCAAGTGTCAACCTGGTGGATGCCCGGACCATTGGGGTCAATCCGTATGAGAAAAAAATGGGCGCAGTGATCGAAAAGGCCATCCGGGAGTCTGACCTCGGTCTCAATCCCTCCTCTCAGGGGGACCTGATCCGGGTTCCCATGCCTTCCTTGACCGAAGAGCGGCGACGTGACCTGACCAAGGTGGTCAAGGCCGAATCCGAAGGTGGGCGTGTGGCCGTGCGCAATATTCGGCGCGATGCCTTGGCACAGTTCAAGGATATGGTCAAAGCCAAAACCCTTTCGGAAGATGAGGAGCGGCGTGCGCAGGAGGACATCCAGAAAATGACC
>DAIDKJ010000264.1 GCA_027450105.1 Ferrovum sp. | reverse complement strand
GCCGGTGGCATCGAGGCGGTTTTTGCGGTGCTGGCCATTCATCACCAAGTGGCACCGCCCACCATCAACCTGGATCACCCCAGCCCGGAATGCGATCTGGATTACGTGCCGCATACGGCGCGCAGCATGAAGATCGACGTGGTACTGTCCAATTCTTTTGGCTTTGGCGGTACCAATGGCTCCCTGATTTTTCAGCGTCTGCGTTAATCGCTGTCGGTGTTGCCTCGTTTCTGGATGCGTCGTTTCTGGATCAGTGTACTGTCAGGCCTGATGCTATGGGGGGCGTGGTTTGCACTGATCCCACTGCCCTTACCCCAAGTCCCCTTTGAATTCGATTTGAAATCCGGTTCCACCTTGCGTCAGGTGGCGCATGCGTTACAGACACAACATGTTTTATGGGAGACCTGGAGTTTTATTGGAATGGGGCGACTACTGGGACGTCAAACCCATATCAAGGCGGGCAGTTATGCCTGGACTCAGCCGATGAGTGCCTTGCAGTTACTCAACCGGCTCACGGCAGGAGACACCCAGCAAAATGAAGCACGCCTGATCGAAGGCATGAGCTTTTCTCAAGTGCGCGCCTTGCTGGAATCCAATCTGCAATTGCGCGCCAGCGCTCCAACGCAAAGCGACCAGGACATCCTCCAGCAATTGAACTTGCCCTATGCAGGGCCGGAAGGATTGTTTTTTCCCGATACGTATTTTTTCAATCCGGGTGACAGCGAACTGGATCTGCTCCGGCGGGCTGCCCGCGCCATGCAAGTGCGCCTGAACCAAGCCTGGGCACAGCGTGCCCCGGATCTGCCCTACCAAACCCCCTACCAGGCCCTGATCATGGCCTCCATCATCGAAAAGGAATCGGCCCGTGCCGAAGAGCGTCCGTTGATTGCCGGCGTGTTCATCAACAGGCTACGATTGGGCATGCGCTTGCAAACCGACCCCACCGTCATTTACGGAATGGGGTCTCGCTATCAGGGCAACATTCACAAGAAAGATCTGCTCTTTGATACCCCCTACAACACCTATACCCGCACAGGTTTGCCGCCCACACCCATTGCCATGCCCGGGCAGGGGGCCATCGATGCTGCTCTACATCCGGCCCTTACCAAGGCGCTGTACTTTGTTGCCAAGGGGGATGGCTCGCACCAGTTTTCCGAGACCCTGGCGCAGCATCAGCAAGCGGTTCAAAAATACCAGTTACATCATGCCCTGCTGACTCCTGCACGTCAGCAGGAGCGCTCCGAGGTAGCGCACCCATGAGCCCCACGCGCGGCCGATTCATCACACTCGAAGGAATTGACGGTGCCGGTAAAAGCACCCATATGCCGTCTTTGGTCCAGTGGGTAACCCAGCGCGGCCATCAGGTCTTGCAAACGCGTGAACCCGGGGGAACCGACCTGGGCGAAGCGCTGCGTCAGCTGCTGCTGCATCAGGACATGAAGGTGGACACCGAAACGCTGATCCTCTTCGCAGCGCGAGCCGAACTGGTGCAAGCGGTGATTCGACCGGCGCTGGAGCGGGGACAGTGGGTGGTGAGCGATCGTTTTACCGACGCCAGTTTTGCCTATCAACAGGGCGGACGGGGGGTGGCCCGTGCGCGTCTGGAGTTTTTGGAAAACTGGGTCGTGGAAGGCTTGCAACCCGATGTCACGTTTTTATTCGATCTGGACCCGGTTACAGCCCAGCAACGGGTGCAAGGTGCCAGTGCCGAACCAGACCGTTTTG
Organism: Ferrovum sp.; assembly: GCA_027450105.1. Classification (GTDB taxonomy): domain Bacteria; phylum Pseudomonadota; class Gammaproteobacteria; order Burkholderiales; family Ferrovaceae; genus JAJZHV01. The sequence goes on along the minus strand of DAIDKJ010000264.1, from coordinate 62 downwards.
AACAGCAGGGGGGCACTTTTTTTGAACGGGTGCGTGCCGCTTATCTGGAACGGGCGGCCCGC
>DAIDKJ010000263.1 GCA_027450105.1 Ferrovum sp. | reverse complement strand
GAACTCAAGGTTTCTACCATCTTTGTGGAGAAAGGCCCGGTGCTGAAGCGCTTCACAGCGCGAGCCAAGGGACGGGGCAATCGCATTGTCAAGCCCACCTGCCACATTTACGTGACCGTCACGGAAGAATAAGGAACCGCCATGGGACAGAAAATACATCCAACAGGCTTTCGCCTGAGCGTACTGAAAAACTGGACTTCGAAGTGGTTTGCCAACTCCCGTAACTTTCCCGGCATGTTGCAGGACGACATCAAGGTGCGTGCCTTTCTGAAGAAGAAGCTGGCCAACGCTTCCGTGGGGCGAGTCATCATTGAACGGCCCGCCAAAAATGCAAAAATCACGATTTACAGTGCACGCCCTGGTGTGGTGATTGGCAAGAAGGGCGAGGACATCGAAAGCTTGCGCACTAGTTTGCAGCGCTTGATGGGTGTGCCGGTGGCTGTCAATATCGAAGAAATTCGCAAGCCCGAACTGGACGCGCAAATCATTGCCGACAGCATAACCAGCCAACTGGAAAAGCGGGTCATGTTTCGGCGGGCCATGAAACGCGCCATGCAAAATGCCATGCGTCTGGGAGCCCAAGGGATCAAAATCACCAGTAGCGGTCGACTCAATGGGATTGAAATTGCACGCACCGAATGGTACCGCGAAGGGCGTGTTCCCTTGCATACCCTGCGTGCCGAGATTGATTATGGGTTCTCTGAAGCCAAAACCACTTATGGGGTGATTGGCGTGAGGGTACTGGTATTCAAGGGTGAAAACATGGGTCGTGGCGAGCAGACTGCTACTGCGGTTGCTGAACCCGAGAAAAAGACCCGCAAGTCAGGAGTCCGAAATGCTGCAGCCAGCTAGAACAAAGTACCGCAAACAACAAAAAGGCCGAAACACGGGGGTGGCTACCCGGGGCGCCAAGGTGTCCTTTGGTGATTTTGGTCTGAAAGCCACCGAACGCGGTCGCTTGACGGCACGCCAGATCGAAGCGGCACGGCGTGCCATGACGCGGCATATCAAACGGGGTGGACGCATCTGGATCCGGATTTTTCCGGACAAACCCATTTCGCGCAAACCCGCGGAAGTCCGTATGGGTAATGGCAAGGGTAATCCAGAATACTTTGTGGCCGAAATCGTCCCTGGAAAGGTGCTGTACGAAATGGATGGTGTAGACGAGAAATTGGCCCGGGAAGCATTTGCCTTGGCCTCAGCCAAATTACCCCTCGCCACCACCTTTGTGACCCGTCATCTGGGATAACGCCATGAAAGCAACTGAATTACGATCAAAAACTGTGGACGAGCTCAAACAGGAACTGGTTTCCTTACTCAAGGCCCGCTTTGGCTTGAAGATGCAGTTATCCACACAGCAGAGCAACAAAACCAGCGAACTGGGTAAACTGCGGCGCGATATTGCCCGGGTCCGGACGCTGCTTCGTGAAAAGGCGGTTCAATCATGAACGACACACTTTCCAATGAGACAACCCAGAACAAACGGACCCTGGTGGGTACGGTGGTTAGTGACAAAATGGATAAAACCGTCACTGTTCTGGTCGAGCGGACGGTCAAGCACCCCACTATCGGAAAAGTCATCCGGCGCTCCAAGAAATATCATGCGCACAGTGAAAGCAACGCATATCACGCCGGTGATGTAGTGCTCATCGAGGAATGCCGCCCTCTGTCCAAAACCAAAACCTGGACAGTGGCGAAACTCGTCACCAAAGCAGTTACCCCATAAATCTGTAGCGGGGTGCTTGTTTTTGTTCTGCACCCAAGCTATAATTGACGATTCTTCGGAAGCGTAGTTTTCAT
>DAIDKJ010000262.1 GCA_027450105.1 Ferrovum sp. | reverse complement strand
CGATGTGCTGGTGTTTAATGATACCCGGGTCATCAAGGCCCGCCTGTTTGGCCACAAACCCAGTGGTGGACGGGTGGAGTGCCTGGTGGAGCGTCTGCTGCCCAAGGCGCAGGCCCTGGTCCATTTGCGCTGCAGCCATGCCCCCCAACCAAAAACCACAGTCCTGTTTGAGGAGGGCTGGTCCCTGTTGGTTTTGGGGCGCGAGGCGGACCTGTTTCGCGTGCGCTTGCTGGCTCCAGGGGAGGATGCCGTCACTGCGTTGCAAGATTTCCATGCGTCCCAGCAGTTCCCGGATTTTCTGGCCTGGCTGGAATGTTATGGCCAGCTTCCCTTGCCGCCCTATATCGGGCATGCGCCCACGGCGCAAGACGAACAGCGCTATCAAACGGTTTATGCCAGTAAGGATGGAGCCGTTGCAGCGCCCACTGCCGGCCTGCATTTTGATTCTTCCATGCTGGAGCGGATTCGTGCTCATGGCGTTCACATTGCGACCGTGACCTTACATGTGGGTGCTGGGACCTTTCAGCCTGTGCGGGTGGAATATGTGCAGCAGCATGTCATGCATGGCGAGTGGTATGACATTCCTGTGCAAACGGTAGAATGCATTGCCCGAGCGCGTGCCCAAGGCCGCCGCGTGATTGCGGTGGGCACTACCAGCTTGCGCGCCCTGGAATCGAGTGCGGCACAAACGGGACAGTTACAGGCGGGGTCTGGCGAAACGCACTTGTTCATTACTCCGGGATACCAGTTTCGCGTCGTGCAGCGGCTTTTTACCAATTTTCATTTACCCCGATCCACGCTATTGATGCTGGTTTCTGCCTTTGCCGGGCAAAAAAGGGTACGAGCCGCCTACCAGCACGCCATCAAACAGGGTTATCGGTTTTTTAGTTATGGTGATGCCGTCTTGATGGATTGGATGCCGGAGCTGGAGGGGCCAGAGTAAGAGGGGTGAGCAGGCGTACCCCGGATTTCCGGGGGCAATCCGGGGTCCCAGTATCGTCTGCGGAATCAGGACGGATTGATTTTTTGAACGGGTAGGACGAGGGCTCTAGACTTTCATGGAATTTACGCTGTTACAGACCGATGGCTTGGCTCGCAGAGGCCAGCTGGAACTGCCGCACGGAACGGTTCAAACACCGGCATTCATGCCGGTAGGGACTTATGGGTCGGTGAAGGGACTGACCCCCGATGAGCTGCATACATTGGGGGCCCATATCATTCTGGGTAATACCTTTCATCTCTGGTTGCGCCCTGGGTTGGAGGTGTTGGCGGCTCATGGGGGGTTGCACGGATTCATGGGCTGGTCGGGCCCCATCCTGACGGATTCTGGCGGATTTCAGGTGTTCAGTCTGGGGGCTTTGCGAAAAATTTCGGAGCAGGGCGTGACCTTTCGCTCGCCCATCAACGGGGATAAACTGTTTTTGACGCCGGAAGAGTCCATGCGCATCCAGCGGGTGCTCAATTCCGACATCGTCATGGCTTTTGATGAGTGCACGCCCTATCCGGCCGATCTGGCTACGGCGCGGGCTTCCATGGAATTGTCCCTACGCTGGGCGGAACGCTCCCTGCAAGGGCATGCAGGAAACCCCAATGCCTTGTTTGGCATCGTGCAGGGGGGCATGCACGAGGCTTTGCGCGAGTACTCGGCGCGCGAAATGACGGCCCTGGATTTTCCCGGTTATGCGCTGGGCGGACTCTCCGTGGGCGAACCTGCGGCGGATCGCGAACGGATTCTGGCGCATTCTCCGGCGCTTCTGCCGGCCCATAAGCCGCGCTATCTGATGGGCATGGGAACGCCCGAAGAC
>DAIDKJ010000261.1 GCA_027450105.1 Ferrovum sp. | reverse complement strand
AAGAGGCCATGACGCATAAAAAATCCGGAAGAAAATTCGCCCATTGGTGCCAGGAGCAATTTCTTTCCTGGTATCGATTGCGGGAATGGCGTGATACCCATGCCCAATTACGTAGCCTGGTCTCGCAGATGGGGTTTCGGCTGAATACCGCACCAGCCCCACCCGATTCCATTCACCGCGCCCTGCTCACGGGCTTGTTGGGCCACGTGGGATGGCGTAATCCGGAAGGAGAAGATTATCAAGGACCACGCGGTATTCGTTTTTGGATCAATCCTGGTTCCACTCGGTTCAAGCGTAAAGCGCAGTGGGTAATGGCCGCAGAGCTGACAGAAACCACGCGACTGTATGCACGCACCTTGGCACGGATCGATCCAGCCTGGATTGAAAGCTGTGCCACACACCTGCTTCGCCGCAGTTATTTCGACCCCTTTTGGGACGAGAAATCGGCTCAGGCCAATATTTACGAAAAAGTCACCCTCTATGGTCTTCCTATCGTGGCCAGACGCCGGGTGCGACTAGGCCCGGTAGACGCTGCCGCTGCCCGACGGCTGTTCATCCGGCATGCCCTGGTTCTGGGAGAGTATCGCACGCAGGCTCCTTTCTGGATTCATAATCAACGTCTGTTGCAGGAGATAGAAACTCTGGAGCATAAGGGGCGCCGTCAGGACGTGCTGGTGGATGAAGACACCTTGATCGGGTTTTATGAGGCCTTGCTCCCGGCCGATGTCTGGAGCGGAGAACGCTTCGAAAAGTGGCGCCGTCAAGTGGAAAAGGAACAGCCTAAGCACCTGTTCATGCAACGCGCGCATCTCATGCGCCACGCCGCTGCGCATTTGAATACCACCTTGTACCCCGACACATACCAACTCCACGAACACACCTTGCGCTTGCGCTACCGCTTTGAACCCGGGCATGTGCTGGATGGAGTGACCCTAGAATTCCCGCTGGAATTGTTGGGGCAGCTGCAGGGTACCGTTCTGGACTGGCTGGTGCCCGGCATGATCCGTGACAAAATCACCGTACTGCTCAAGGGGCTGGCGCAGCGCATCCGGCGTGAACTGGTCCCCCTGCCTGGCTTCATCACCCAGTTCCTGGAACAGGCTCCGGACCCTGCCACCCAAACCTTGACCCAGGCATTGACCCGCTTTATCGAAGCCCGGACCGGGCTTCGGGTCGAGCCAGAAGATTGGATCCTACCGCCGCCTCATCTTCGTTTTAACCTGCGCATCCTGGACGAGACGGGGCAGGAACTGGACTGCGGACGCGACTTGCAGGAGCTGCAACAGCGTTGGGGCGCACAGGCCCGCAATCTATTACAGCAAACCGATACGCAAACCCTGACGCGTTCGGGATTGACCGGCTGGGATCTGGAGGATCTGCCCGAGTCCCTGACCATTACCCGGCGTGGCTTGGTACTTCAGGTTTACCCCACGCTGGTGGATGAAGGCCAAACCGTGGCCTTGCAACTCAGCGATGATCCACACGTTGCCCGAGAGCAAAGCCTTCAGGGGTTGCGCCGCTTGCTGCACCTGGAATTACAGGCAACCCTCAAGACCTGCACCCGAACCTTGCCGGATCTGACAACCAATACCCTGCGCTATGCTGCCTTGCTACAACTGCGGGAAGGGGAATCCCAAACACGCGCCAGTAGCGAGGCAACAAGTGCACAGGAACGCTTCAAGTACGCCTTGACAGAACGCGCACTGCAAGAGCTGGTTTCCTGCGACACGCCTCCGGTTCGCCGTCGCAGCGAGTTTGAAATACTCTCCCAACAGGTACGCCCGGCACTGGCCGCAAAAATTCTCGAGTTGAATCAA
>DAIDKJ010000260.1 GCA_027450105.1 Ferrovum sp. | reverse complement strand
AAAGGCGTGACGTCCCCATAGATGTGCAAAATCTCGAAGGCGCCATTGATGATGATGGAGGGGGGCACGTAGCGGCGCATGGCCTCGTCCACCAGGCGCCGCTCCATGTCGGGCAAGGCCTGCTTGGGGCTGGACCGTTCCGTGCCCTCGGGCAGGCGAAAGGCCGAAATGGAGAGCCGGGATTCGCCGTGGCGGCGACGATACAGGCGGGCGGGTTTGTCCACGGTGTCGAACAGCCCATCCTGCTGAAACACGCCTTCCGATTTGCCCAAAAACAAGAGCCCACCGGGACTCAGGCTGTAGTGAAAGGTGGTGAGCACCTTGGTCTGCAATTCGTTTTGCAAATAGATGAGCATGTTGCGACAGCTCACCATGTCCAGGCGCAAAAAGGGCGGGTCCTGCACCAGGTCCTGACGCGCCACCACTACCATGTCGCGCAGGGTGCGACTGACCTCCAGACGGTTTCCCACCTTCTGGAAGTGGCGCATGACCAAAGCGGAGTCCAGATCGGAGAGCGCGCTTTCGGCGTAAGAGCCCTTGCGGGCAATGGCCAGGGCATTGAGATCGATGTCGGTGGCAAAGATCTGGATGCGATAATGAATGAGCGCGCTGCCCAGAATTTCGGCCAGGAGGATGGCGATGGTATAGGCCTCTTCGCCCGTGGCGCAGGCGGGCACCCAGATGCGGATTTCATCCCCGGGTTGTTTGGTTTGCAGCAGCCCGGTCAATACCTGCCGGAGGGTGGCGAAGGAGTCCGGGTCGCGGAAGAAGGCCGTGACAGAGATGAGGATGTCCTTGGCCAGATGTTCCAGTTCTTCTGGATTGGCCTCCACCAGGGTGAGGTAGTCATTGAGGTTGTTGACGTGGGTGGCTGCCATGCGCCGTTCGATGCGGCGCCACAGGGTGCCCTCCTTGTACCCCGAAAAGTCGATGCGGGTTTGCTGTTTGACCTTGATGAGCAGCTTTTTGAGGGTGGTGGCCGCAGCCGGCACCTCGTTGACCACGATGACGGTGCCGTGGGAGCGCACCACCACGCCGATTTCACGGGCTATGCCCTCGGGGGGCAAGACCCAGTCCACACATCCGGTATCGATGGCCGACTGGGGCATGCCGCCATATTTGGCGGTTTGTGGGTCCTGGGCGAAGGTATACCCCCCGGCGGCCTTGATGTCGCGCAACCCGGCGGCCCCATCGCTGCCGGTGCCCGACAGGATGACCCCAATGGCGTCTTCGCCTTTTTCCTCGGCCAGGGAGGTGAGAAAGACATTCACCGAGGGCCGGGGACGGGCCTCGCTCGGACCTTCGATGAGCAGGAAACAGCCGTTTTTGAGGACCACATTGCGACTGGCGGGAGCCACGTAGATGGTGTCGGGCTGCGGAGTGATGCCATCTTCCACCTCCTTGACCGCCATGGCCGTTTCGCGCCCAATCAGCTGCACCATCATGCTGCGATGGGTGGGGGAGAGATGCTGCAAGATGACATAGGAAATGCCCAGGTTGGTGGGCAAGGCGGCGATGAGGGTGGAGAGCGCTTCCAGGCCGCCTGCCGAGGCGCCAATCCCTACAAAATAGGGGGACAACACCGTCGGAGTGGGGGAACCCGGAGCTTCCCCGTCCGCTTCGGTGGGTGGAGGGTGATCAGGAGTGGTCATGGATGTATTGACTCGACGCTTGGCCTGGTAGCGTTTCGGCATTGCCATGCGGCCAGCGCCCGGTAAAGGAAAAGGGGAGACTCAGGAAAAATCCTGTTGATGAAAAGCCGCCTCGGGGCAGAATTCTTCTTCAATCCAGTTTGCACGGATCAACTATACCGCCCTGAATTTTAGATGTAAACCAGACCTC
>DAIDKJ010000259.1 GCA_027450105.1 Ferrovum sp. | reverse complement strand
ACTGACGATAGGGATCGATGCAAGGTAAAACAGCCACGATCCGGCCATCGGCCGGTGCCAGGATCAAACCCTCACCAGAGGGTACAATGCGTCCCGGATCCCGAAAGAATTGCAGCACAAACAGGGCCACGAGCCACAGCGGCCAAGCCCACACCAGGCCAGCCCACCCTTGCACCAACACCGCCAAAGCCAGTACCAGTGCCAGGATGAGCCAGCCCTCTTTGGCAATCAGAGGATGGGGGTAAGGATTCAAGTTTAATTCTTGCTGTGGTCAACCAGCTTGTTCTTGCTGATCCAGGGCATCATGCTGCGCAGCTTGGACCCCACCTGCTCGATTTTCTGCTCGGCTCCCAAACGACGCATGGCATGCAGCGAGGCCGCACCAGCACGATTTTCAAGAATGAATTCCTTGGCAAATTGGCCGCTTTGGATTTCCTTCAGGATCCGGCGCATTTCCGCACGGGTTTGCTCGGTGATGATGCGAGGTCCGCGGGTGAAGTCGCCATATTCGGCGGTATTGGAAATGGAATAGCGCATATTGGCGATTCCGCCTTCGTACATCAAGTCCACGATCAATTTCAATTCGTGCAGACATTCGAAATACGCCATTTCCGGGGCATAACCTGCTTCCACCAGCGTATCGAACCCGGCCTGGACCAAGGCTGTGGTGCCGCCACATAACACGGCCTGTTCGCCAAACAGGTCGGTTTCGGTTTCTTCCCGAAAGCTGGTTTCGATCACACCGGCCCGAGCCCCCCCGTTGGCCGAAGCATAGGACAAGGCCAGGTCACGGGCACGCCCGGTTGCATCCTGATGCACGGCGATCAGACTGGGGACCCCACCTCCCTGGGTGTAGGTGGAGCGTACCAGATGACCAGGCCCCTTGGGTGCAATCATGATGACGTCGATATCTGTGCGCGGCACGATCTGACCGAAATGAATATTGAAACCATGGGCAAAGGCCAGGGCCGCACCAGATTTGATGTGGGGTGCAATCGCCGTGTGGTAGACCTCGGGTTGAGTTTCGTCGGGGAGCAACACCATGATCAGGTCGGCATCCTTGACCGCGGGCGCCACTTCCTTGACCTGCAACCCGGCAGCTTCGGCTTTTTTCCAGGAGGCCCCCCCAGCGCGCAGGGCCACCGTTACATTCACGCCAGAGTCTTTCAGGTTATTGGCATGGGCATGTCCCTGAGAGCCATACCCGATGATGGTGACCTTTTTTCCACGAATCAGGGAAAGGTCGGCGTCCTTGTCGTAATACACATTCATTCACAAATCTCCAATATTCAAGTTATGGGCGCTACAGCCTGTTCCATCAAACCTTCAGAATCCACTCACCGCGTCCGATTCCAGAGGCACCGGTGCGTACGGTTTCCAGAATATGGGTGCTATCGATGGCCTCCAAAAAGGCATCCAGTTTGTCACGTGGACCTGTGAGTTCGATGATGTACGTGCGTTCTGTGACATCCACGATACGACCCCGGAAAATATCGGCCGTCCGCTTGATTTCTTCCCGGTCTTTTCCCTCGGCACGCACCTTGACCAGCATGAGTTCGCGCTCGATATGCTTGCCCTCGTTGAGATCGAAGACTTTGACCACATCCACCAGTTTGTTCAATTGCTTGGTGATCTGTTCGATGATCTCGTCAGACCCACGGGTCACGATGGTCATTCGGGAGAGGGTGGGATCTTCGGTGGGCGCCACAGTGAGCGATTCGATATTGTAGCCGCGCGCAGAAAACAGTCCGGAAACCCGGGACAGAGCCCCCGCTTCGTTTTCCAGTAATAATGACAAAATATGCCGCATGATGGTTTCAGTCTATCCCTTAAATGTCTTTACA
>DAIDKJ010000258.1 GCA_027450105.1 Ferrovum sp. | reverse complement strand
AAATCCTTGGGCTCCAGTCCCAAGAGCAGGTCACGCACCGCCCCGCCCACGATATACGCCGCGTAACCACCCTGTTGCAGGGCCTTGACGGTTTTGAGGGCACAGGCACTGATATGCTCCGGCACGATGACGTGTTCGGTGGCGGGAATGAGCCGCAGACTGTTTGCGGCAACGGCCGGCTTGCGGCGAAATATTTTCTGGATGAAATGTCGAATCATGAAAGCCGTGTCGGGGGTTCAAGCATACAGTTCACAGATGGGCCACTGGTGTTTTAGCGCATGGGCACGCAACGTTGGGTCGGGATTGACGGCCACGGGGTGGGATACCCGCATCAGAAGCGGCAGGTCATTGAGAGAGTCACTGTAGAACACCGTGGTGTCAAACTCTTCCCAGCGTCGTCCCAAGCGACTCAACCAGGCATTCACGCAGGTGATCTTGCCGGCCTGAAAACAGGGCTCCCCCACGATTTTGCCGGTGAATGCTCCGGTGGCATCCACTTCGGGCTCGGTGGCCACCAGATGCTGGATGCCGAAGGCCTGGGCAATGGGGCCGGTTACAAAGCGATTGGTGGCAGTGACGATGGCCACCAGATCGGACTGGGCTTGCTCGGTGCGCACCAGTTCTCGAGCGGCCGGGGTGATCAGGTCGCGGATCTGCTCGCGCATGAATTGTTCGTGCCAGCGATCCAGTTGCTGTCGGGAGTGGCGCGCCAGGGGGGCCAGTTGAAAGTGCAAAAAGACATCGATGTCCAGCGTCCCGGCTTTATAGGCGTCGTAGAAAGCCAGGTTTTGCGCTTCGTAGGCCTCGCGATCGTGTACGCCTTTGGAGGCCAGAAACAGGCCCCATTCAAAGTCGCTGTCACCGCACAGCAGGGTGTTGTCCAGGTCAAACAAGGCAAGTCGGGTCATGGGATGGGTAGCGGGTTGGTGGTGGATGGGTTTTAATCGGGTTGAACCTGTGGGTTTGGGTGGTTGGTAGAATCCGGGTTCAGGGCACTAAGGGCGGCACGAATGAGGGGAATGGTGAGCACTGGTCGATGGATGGAAACCGACCAGCGGTCCAATTCCCGAATCAACTCAAACAAGGACCTCATGTCACGCGTCCAATGGGTCAGGATATAGCGTGCCGATTCTTCCGGCAAGTGGGCCCCCAGTTGTGCCGCATGGGATTGCAGGGCTTGCTGTTTTTGCAGGTCATTCAGGGGATGCACGCGCAGTACCAGGCCCCAGCCCAGGCGGGTGCGCACTTCTGCGGCCAGGGGTAACTGCGCCGGCGGGCAGGGTCCACTGGTGAGCAGGCGGTGCTGGCTTTCGCGCCGTTCGTTGAACCGATGAAACAACGAGGTAGCCCCGGCAGGGGACAGGCAATGGACATCATCCAGCGCCAGCAAGGGTTCTGGGTCGGGTTGCAACACCAACGCCGCGTGAGCGCACACATAGTGATGGGGGACGAGGGCTTGCAGCAAATGGGATTTTCCCGAGCCGGGTTCACCCCAAAGATAGACGAAGGGTTCTGTGTGCGGCTGGGTGAGCCACTGCTGCAGCAGATGCAGCACTTCTGCATTGGCGCCCACCACGAACTGATCCAGTTGTTTGGGTGCCCCGGGACTGATATCCAGAACCAGTTGCCGCATCAGCCGTGCTCGTCAACGCGGGCCGGGTTGGCGCGTGCCGTGTCTGGAGGGGCCGGGTGGGGGTTGGTGGCGGGCAGCAAGCGTTCCAGCACGAGGCGCAGAATGGCCGAAGCCGGCAGGGCAATGAGGATGCCGAAGAACCCCAGCAGCTTGCCAAAGGACAGGAGCGCCAGAATGACCATCAGCGGATGCAAGCCAATGCGCTGGCCCACCAG
>DAIDKJ010000257.1 GCA_027450105.1 Ferrovum sp. | reverse complement strand
TCGCCTGCAGCCGTGCAAAAAACTGCAAAAGTCCGCAAGAAGTCGCGCAACGGGCTGATATCATTTTCACCATGGTGCCGGATACCCCCGATGTAGAATCTGTATTGTTTGGCCCCAACGGTGTGGCCTCAGGCCTTTCCCAAGGCAAGATCGTGGTAGACATGAGTTCCATCTCGCCCCTGGCCACCAAAGACTTTGCCAGGAAGATCAAGGAAATGGGTGGTGATTATCTGGATGCTCCCGTGTCTGGTGGGGAAGTGGGCGCCAAAAACGCAACCCTGTCGATCATGGTGGGCGGAGATGAGGCCACCTTCGAACGCGTTAAACCCTTCTTGGCCCTCATGGGTAAAAACATCACCCATGTGGGAGGCAACGGTGATGGTCAAACCGCCAAGGTTGCCAATCAAATCATTGTGGCCCTGACCATCGAAGCCGTGGGCGAGGCGCTCCTGTTTGCCGCCCGTGCTGGGGCAGACCCTGCCAAAGTCCGGCAAGCCTTGATGGGGGGCTTTGCCGCTTCAAGAATTCTGGAAGTGCACGGGGAACGGATGGTACGGCGTACATTTGATCCCGGTTTTCGCATAGAGCTCCATCAGAAACATCTGAACCTCGCGCTCTCCAGCGCACCCAGTCTGGGTGTATCCTTGCCCAATACTGCCACGGCTCAGGAATTGTTCAACGCCTGTGTGGCCCATGGCGGCAAGGCCTGGGACCATTCGGCCATGGTGCGTGCGCTGGAACAATTGGCCAATTTTGAAATTGGCCAAAAGCCCCTTTGAACCAGCTGCCAGGAGCCCGCTCATGAAAGCTCTGAATGATTGCCCTGCATCCCCTCCGGCGAGGGCTCTATTGCGTCAGATGTTCGATGCCGCAGTGGCTTGTGCGCAACCCTTACGCTGCGTTCCGCCTCATCTACCCCAAGCACCGCTTGGCCGTCTGGTGGTGATTGGCGCTGGAAAAGCCTCGGCGGCCATGGCCCAGGCAGTGGAGTCTCATTGGCCAGGCCAGGTGTCCGGTCTGGTAGTAACGCGCTACGGTTATGCAGTGCCCTGCCAGCGCATCGAAATCGTCGAAGCAGCTCACCCTGTGCCCGATGAGGCCGGCATGCAGGCGGCAATCCGCATGCTGCAGCTTGTTTCCACCTTATCTGCCGACGACCTGGTGCTCTGCCTGATGTCGGGCGGCGGTTCCTCCTTGTTACCGTTACCCTTGCCCACCCTCACTCTGGCTCATAAACAGGCCGTCAACCGGGCACTGCTCACCTCGGGAGCCACCATTCGTGAAATGAATTGCGTGCGTCGGCATCTCTCGGCCATCAAGGGGGGACGCCTTGCAGCGGCTTGTTATCCGGCCCGTGTCCTGACGCTGATGATCTCGGATGTTCCGGGAGATGATCCCGTGGATATTGCCTCTGGCCCCACAGTTGCCGATCCCACCACCTGCGCCGATGCCCTGGCAATCCTTCGCCGCCATGCAATCCAGGTTCCTCCCGAAGTCCGGGAAGTATTGGAAAGCGGCCAAGGGGAATCCATCAAACCGGGTGATCCGCGTTTGGCGCGTAGCGCAACGCGCATGATCGCCACCCCGCAAATGGCCTTGGAAGCCGCAGCCGAAGTTGCTCGCAACGCCGGTTATACTCCCTACATTCTGGGCGATTCGCTGGAGGGTGAGGCACGAGATCTGGGCACGGTACTGGCCGGTATCGCCCTACAGGTTGCACACCGCAATCAACCCGTCCCAGCCCCCTGTGTCCTGCTCTCTGGAGGGGAAACCACCGTCACCGTGCGGGGCTCCGGGCGGGGAGGACGCAATGTGGAATGCCTGCTCGCCATGGGTCTTACCCTTGACGGGCATCCGCTCATTCAT
>DAIDKJ010000256.1 GCA_027450105.1 Ferrovum sp. | reverse complement strand
CGTTGACCGGAAGATGCACATCAATCATCTGGATTGCGGCAAGTTGCTCAAGCACCGCACGGGGTGTCAGGCCCGGTGCGTGCTGGCGGGTGCGCATCTGCAGGGTTGCCGTCAGGGCGTATCCCATGAACGCCACGAAGATATGCGCCTCCACCCGGGGCTGAACCTGATGATGAATGGGGCGAATATTCAAATCACTCTTGAGGCATTTGAACGCGGCCTCAATATTTGTCAGTTGGGTGTACCGTTGCCAGAGCACTTCAGGATCCTCCGCCTTCAGGCTGGTGCGCAGAAGGTAATGGCCATCAAGTCTTTCCGCCTCCTTGAACTCCTCCGTGCGTAAACGGTAACGGAATGTTTCACGGGTCACGGGTTCTCTGGCCTTGGGAATCTCAATGGCCACCAGTCCCGCAGCGCGTCCGGCCTCGTGCCGCAGCACCCCGATGCGTTGTAATAACTGGTCCCGATTTGGCAGGCTTCTGCGCAGGGCCAACAGGCCCTTAAAGAACCGTCTTAATTTCCTGCGACGAATAGCCACTTCCTTGTCCTGCCGCCCGACGCTCTTTGCCAGAACCCAGAGTTCCAACGCATCCTGCGAGAGCTTGACCTCCACACCGTCGCGAACCTGCTTCCATGGCTTATCCAGAAGTTGCCGCTCAAGAGCACGTAGTTTTCCCTTGGGTGTGCCAACGAGATAATCAATGCCACGGTTCCGCATCTCCGCCAGAGTCTGCTCGGTGGGAATCCCGCGATCCATGATCCACACCCGCCGGGCCTGACCGTACAGGTCTTCGATGTTTTTGAGGAATGATGAAAGGGTGGTTTTATCCGATGTATTGCCGGGCATAACCTCATACGCCATCGGCAAGCCGTCCGGGGTCACAATCAACGCGATGACCACTTGCCGACAATCCGGACGGCCATCACGGCTGTAGCCATGCTTGGCCATGGGAATCTCCTCACATAATCCTTCAAAGTACGTGCTGGTCAGATCATACAACAACACATCAAACGAGACGCTGAACAAGTCCCTCCAACGCCTCTGCAGGTGCCGGAACAAATCCGCACGATGTTCCATAATCCGATCCAGACAACGGTATAACCGATCTTTGCAGGCCACCGCGCCATCGACATCCAGGAGTTCATCCATGGCACTGCGATTAAACCACTGGCGATGCAGGCGGAACTCGCTGCCCGGTGCAATGAGTCTATTGACCACCAGCAAAGCCAGTACCTTCTCCCACGCCACACCTGAACGCCCATCGGCCATCAGACGCGAACGCCAGAACTGATCCAACTGCAACTCGCGCCACAGTTCACAACCCAGCCAGCAGTCACCATAAAACCGGGGACGGCGAAGCTTGATCTGATTCAAACAGATCGCCACGCTGTTGAGCTGGTCCGGGGGAACCACTTCGGGCTCGGCAAACAGCGTCATGGTTTGCATTTGCCTACGCTGCGGATCAAAGACCCGCAAGGCTCTTTGCCAGGACTCCTTCTGCGAACTGGTGAGTTCGCCCAGATAGGCCACCTGCCGCTGTATCCATCGCCCCTCGGCGACGCACCGCTTCTCCATCACGCGATGATAGGTGTGCGATTTCCCATTCTTCTTGCGATCACTGGCACTGATGAACATGGGTATTAATATCGCAAACAAGGCCCCAAAAAGACAGTAAATTTCCCCCAAATAGGTCTGTACCAGAACGGTTTTGAAAAAAAACACCGTTTTTTGATAGCCACAAGGCCCTTTTCCTATTTTTTTCGATCAAAAACACACGCAAAGTGCGAAGGTTAGGCTAACTTAGAACGAAAAATCCCGGAAATCGGCATGCCACGACAAAAACGAACCTACTAATGATGGCTGGATT
>DAIDKJ010000255.1 GCA_027450105.1 Ferrovum sp. | reverse complement strand
GGGCCGACGCTCCAGAAGCGCTTGCGCCAAAGTGCCACTATCCACATATTCCAACTCCCCCCCCACCGGCAAACCACGCGCAATCCGGGTCAGGATCAATCCACGTGGGCGTAGCAACTCGGTAATTGCATGGGCCGTCGCCTCGCCTTCGGCCGTGAAGTTGGTGGCCAGAATGACCTCCTGGGTCACTCCATCGCAGGCGCGCCGGACCAGTTTATCCAGATGAATGTCCTGGGGCCCAATACCATCCAGTGGTGAGAGTCGTCCCATCAACACAAAATAGCGCCCCTGATAAGAACGGGTCTGCTCCATCATCAGTAGGTCGGCGGGCGTTTCCAACACACAGAGCAAACGTCCATCCCGTTGATCTGTGGCGCACAATTCACATAGGGTATTTTCGGTGAAATTGTTGCACTGCTGACAATGCTGAACACCCTCCAGCGCAGCAGTCAAGGTTTGAGCCAGCGCCAGTGCCCCAGCCCGATCGCGCTGTAACAGATGATACGCCATACGCTGTGCTGAACGAGGACCAACACCAGGCAGGCATCGCAAGGCATTGATGAAGCGCAGAAGGCGGTCGGGATGGGGGGACATGAAGCGATCAAAAAGGGAGTTTGAGCCCCGGGGGCAGCCCCATGCCTTGGGTAAACCCGGACATGCGTTCCGCAGTGGCCGTTTCAATGTGCTGATTCAGATCTTTTAGGGCCACCACCAGCAAATCTTCCAGCATGTCCTTGTCATCCATCAGAGAGGAATCGATACTGACACGTTTGATGGCATGATCGCAGGTGGCACTCACCTTCACCAAACCAGAGCCGGCTTGCCCTTCCACCTCCCGTTGAGCCAATTCAGCCTGCGCACGTTTCATGTTTTCCTGCATTTGTTGTGCTTGCTTCATCAAACCCGCCAAACCACCCTTCATCATGACTTCTCTCCTGTGTCTTCCACCCCGCGGGGCTCTATGCTCGATTCTACCAATTGCCCTCCCAGCAGGGTGGTCACCTGCCGAACAAAGGGATCACTTTGCAATGCTTCGGTGGCTTGCTGTAGCCGTTGTTCCTGAACCTTCTGTTCTTGGACCGCCACAGACTCCCCCACGCGATCACCCAATAGGACTTCAAGGCGCAGGTCTGAGTCGAGCAGCGCTTCCAGGGCCGTGCGAAGTTTTTCCTGGTAGCCTAGCAGATGCTTTTGCTCAGGAAGTAGCCGCAACTGCAGTACCCCTTTGGAAAAGGTGACAAACTCGGCATAACGGGCCAACTCCTGGGCCATTCCCATTCCCTCCAGGCGTTTTACCAGCGCCGGCCAGTCCTTGAAGGACAAAGGCTGTTTGCCACCTTCCGCGCGCAGGCGTGAAGTTTTCCCATCGGTCGACGTGGTAACCGCCGCCGGTGTGGCAAGCGCCACCGGGGCAGTTGGGGTTCCTGCTGCAGCCTCCGAAGGCCAGGATGGCATCCCTGGAGCAAAGGCCAACATACGCAATAAGGCCATCCGAAACCCGGCACTTTCTTCGGGAGCCAAGGGCAGATCTTTGCGCGATTGCACGGCAATCTGGTAGAGCAATTGCAACGCAGCCGGTGTCCAGCACGTGCTCAAGGACAGCAAGTCGTCCGCAATTCCCAGTGACTGCCGGTGCTCGGGCAGGCGCTGGAGCAAAGAGAGGTCATGGAACAAATGCGCCAGTTCCTGCAGGGCCCGGTCGAAGGACAAACTTTGCTGGGTCATGGTCTGGGCATGGGCCATCAAGGCTGGCGCATCCTGTTGCGCCAGCGCCTGTAACAACCCCAAGAGTACCTCGCGTTCAATGGTACCCAGCATCTCGTGCACCAAGGCCGTTCGTACTTGACCTCCTCCGTGAGCAATGGCTTGGTCCAGCAGACTCAAAG
>DAIDKJ010000254.1 GCA_027450105.1 Ferrovum sp. | reverse complement strand
ATTCCGAGCGCCGCCAGCGGCATGGGGAGAGCGATGCCCGGGTGGCCGCCAAGGCCCTGGCCGCTATTGAAGGGGGCTTGACGCCCATTGTGTGTGTGGGAGAAACCCTGGCTGAACGTGAAGCGGGGCAGACGCTGGCGGTGGTGTGCCGGCAGCTGGATGCGGTGATTCAAGGTCTGGGCGTGCAGCGTCTGCCCCATGCCGTGCTGGCTTATGAGCCTATCTGGGCCATTGGCACGGGTCGCAGTGCCAGCGCCCAACAAGCACAGGAAGTCCATGCGGCGCTGCGCCAACGCGTTTCCCAAAGCGACCTGGTGGTGGCTGCGGGAATACAAATTCTCTATGGTGGTAGCGTCAAACCGTCTAACGCGCTAGAATTGATGGGCTTGCCAGACATCGATGGTGCTTTGGTGGGTGGAGCCTCTTTGAATTCGGATGATTTTCTCGATATCGGGCGGGCGGCGGCAAGGGCCTGAGAGCCCCATGTGACCAGACCTCGCCACCGGGTCCGCAAGGCTTTTGATCAGAAGGGACGGCCCTGGCATAGTGCCAGGGCGTGGTGCAACGCCGGGACAGGGTTTCCCGAGTGGCTCATGAGATATTTACATGCTACAGACAGTGGTTTGGATCTTACATATCGGTGCGGCGGTCGGCGTGATCGGATTGGTGCTGTTACAGCACGGCAAGGGTGCTGACATGGGCGCCGCTTTCGGCAGTGGTTCGGCGGGCGGCTTGTTTGGGGCCTCTGGCGCGGCAAATTTCCTGAGCCGGAGCACGGCGGTACTGGCAGCTGTGTTTTTTACCACCAGCTTGCTGCTGACCTGGTATTCCGGGCATGGCGCTGGCGGCAGTAGCGTCATGCAGCAACCGGTAACGGTTGCGCCCACAGGCCCGGCGGGGACGGTTCCCACGCCGGGTAATGCACCCAAATCATCAGAAATACCAAAATAAATTCAGGCCCAAGGCCAATGACAGTGCGGATAAACCGCACGCACTTTGAAAACATGTGTTGCAGGATGACTCCGGAACATTGGAGTGATCCCAAGGGGACGCTCTGCTGTATGAGGGCGCAAATAGCTGGTGCAGTGCCGATGTGGTGAAATTGGTAGACACGCCGTCTTGAGGGGGCGGTGGCGAAAGCCGTAGCAGTTCGAGTCTGCTCATCGGCACCATAAATTCTGCGAGAACGCCATGGTGCAAAATTATTTTCCAGTGCTACTGTTCATTCTGGTAGGCCTTGGGGTGGGTGTCATCGCCCCGCTGCTGGGCAAGATTCTGGCACCCAATCGACCTGATCCCGAAAAAAACTCTCCCTACGAGTGTGGTTTCGAAGCCTTCGAAGACGCTCGTATGCGCTTTGATGTGCGCTACTATCTAGTGGCCATCCTGTTCATTCTGTTCGACCTCGAAATTGCTTTTCTATTTCCTTGGGCTGTGGTGCTCAAGGACGTGGGCTGGTTTGGATTTTTGGCCATGCTGGTGTTCTTGGGCATCCTGGTGGTGGGCTTTGTCTACGAATGGCTTCGGGGCGCACTGGACTGGGAATGACGGAATCATTTCAGCAACGGTGGCGCGGGTAATGTTACCCGGATGAGAGAGGGGAAAAATCATGGCGCTTGAAGGCGTATTGAAAGAAGGGTTTGTCACGACGAGTCTGGATGCCGTCATCAATTGGACCCGCACGGGTTCACTCTGGCCCATGACCTTTGGCCTGGCCTGCTGTGCTGTGGAAATGATGCATGCCGGGGCTTCCCGTTACGATCTGGATCGCTTTGGAATCGTGTTTCGGCCCAGTCCCCGCCAGTCTGACCTCATGATCGTGGCTGGGACGCTGTGCAACAAAATGGCCCCTGCCTTACGCAAGGTATACGATCAGATGGCCGAGCCACGTT
>DAIDKJ010000253.1 GCA_027450105.1 Ferrovum sp. | reverse complement strand
GAACAGCGTAACCTTGTCCGGAGCAAACAGCTATGACGGCACCACAACCGTAGCCGGCGGCACGTTGGTGGTCTCGAACACGACCGGCAGCGCAACGGGCAATGGTGCCGGGCATTTTTGCCGCTGTGCCCTATTGCCTGGAACTCATCGGCGGGCCCTATGTGGACACGCATCCAGAGCGCCTTCGCGCCCATCGACCCAAATCGGCCCAACGCCCGGCCCCCGGCCCGATCCCCGAACCAACACCGCTCTCCCCCCCGGAGCAGGCTGCCGATTGACGCATCAGCCCCGCGGTACAACCCACCCCTATATTTCCGGAGGATACGCCCCATGTCTTTGTTACCTGCGCTGGAACTTTGCACCCATGCCGCACCCGACGCCAGCATTCTGTGGCTGCACGGACTGGGTGCCGATGGCCATGATTTCGTCCCGGTGGTGCAGGAACTCCAACTCCCCCCCACCCTGCGCCTGCGCTTCATTTTTCCCCACGCACCCCTGCAGCCGGTTACCATCAACAACGGGATGGTGATGCGTGCCTGGTATGACATCCGGCTCAATAATCTGCAACGGGAAACGGACGATGCCGGGGTGTTGCGTTCGGTAGACGCCGTCAACGCCCTCATCCAGCGCGAAACCTCGCGAGGTATACTCCCCTCCAGAATCCTGCTGGCCGGATTCTCCCAAGGGGGTGCCGTGGTGTTGACCGCCGGCACCCGCTATCCCGACAGACTGGGCGGCATTCTGGCCCTATCCACCTATCTGCCCATGGCCGAGCAACTCCCACAACAAGCCAGTGCGGCCAATCGTCACATCCCCATTTTCATGGTCCACGGCACCCAGGACAACGTCATCCCCCTCAGCCTGGCCGAAGCCTCACGCCAGGCGCTGTCCCAGGCCGGCTATGCGGTGCAATGGAACACGTACCCCATGGCGCATCACTTGTGCCAGGAGGAAATCGAGGCCATTGCCCTATGGATTCAAAAAGTGCTTACTGGCGAAACGCCGAAGCCACACCCGTAACGGCCTGCAACGCCTTGAGGGCGCGGGCCAGTTGGTCCAGCGAGGTAATTTGCACCGTAAAGCGCATGCGTGCCCGATCACCCCGTGACAGGGTGTTCACGGCCGTGACATTGATATGCTCGCGGGTGAAGGTTTCTGAAATGTCGCGTAATAATCCTTGCCGATCCAGTGCATCCACGGCCACATCCACACTGAACAATCCATTGGTGGCTCCTCCCCAACTTGCGGGGATCATGCGCTGCCACTGACTGGTGGTGAGTGCGGCCAGACTGCGGCAATTGGCCCGATGAATGCTGACCCCGCGCCCACGCGTTACAAAGCCGACAATGGGTTCTGGCGGGACCGGTTTACAGCATTTGGCCATGAAGGTGGCGATGTTGGTCACCCCCAGCACCAGTACCCCGCCCTGTCCTGATTCCTGGGCTGGTCGTAGCGGGGGCGTCAGCACTGGTGCCGGATGCGAAGGGGCAGCGGGCGGCGCCACCAGGGCCTCGATCTGACGCTGGGACAGGTCGCCGCGGGCCAGAGCCACCCATAGCTCTTCGGCTTTGGAATAGCCCGACTGGGCTGCCAGGCGTTCCACATTCAGCTGCCCCTGCCCTAAGCGCGCCATGATTTTTTCCAGCAGCGCTCGCCCCTGGGCAATGTCCTCTTCCAGGTGCTGCTGTTTGAACCATTGCCGCACCTTGCTCAAGGCCCGCGTGCTTTTCAAATAGCCATACTCCGGATTGAGCCAATCCCGACTGGGGCCTCCCTGGCGCACCGTGATGATTTCCACCCGCTGGGCATTGTGCAGTGGCTGATCCAGCGGAGTAATCACCCCATCCACCTTGGCTCCCCGGCAGCGATGCCCCAGCTCGGTATGCACGTGATAGGCAAAATCCAGTGCCGTAGCCCC
>DAIDKJ010000252.1 GCA_027450105.1 Ferrovum sp. | reverse complement strand
GTAATAGAAAATTTCGAATCTGTTTGCACTGATAATGGAAGAGAAATTGATCACGATTACCTATCGACACAGATTGTACAGATATTCAAAGAATTAATTGGTATAAACAGCCTGTATCCATCCGCCAGCAGGGCTACTACAATTCGACTCTTTAGCCTGGTGACGGGCCGTTATTTCAAGGGAGAGCGAAACACCATGGTGTCGGATATCGATATTGCTCAAGCAGCACACCTGCAGCGCATCACCACCCTGGCCCAAGAGCGTCTGGGCATGGAAGATGCCCATCTGGAACCCTATGGCCATTACAAGGCAAAAATTTCACTGGATTATCTGGACACCCTCAAGGACAGGCCGGACGGCAAACTGATTTTGGTAACGGCCATCAGTCCCACTCCTGCTGGTGAGGGCAAAACCACCACTACCGTGGGCCTGGGTGATGCCCTCAACCGCATTGGCAAAAAAACCCTCATCTGTTTGCGTGAGCCTTCTCTGGGTCCGGTGTTTGGCGTCAAAGGGGGGGCCGCCGGAGGGGGATATGCCCAGATCGTGCCCATGGAAGACATCAACCTGCATTTTACCGGAGACTTTCACGCCATCGGCGCTGCCCATAATCTGCTTGCGGCGCTGATTGACAATCACATCCACCATGGCAATGCCTTGCGCATCGATCCGCGGCTGATTCAATGGAAGCGCGTGGTGGACATGAATGATCGGGCCTTGCGCAAAATCGTGGTGGGCTTAGGCGGGGTTGCCAATGGCTTTGCCCGCGAGGACGGCTATGACATCGTCGTGGCCTCGGAAGTGATGGCCATTCTTTGTCTGGCCACCTCCTTGCAGGATTTGAAGGAACGACTGGGGCGTATCGTGATTGGCTACAGCCTGGATGAGCGCCGTCCCATTTACGCGCGCGACCTGAAGGCACAGGGTGCCATGGCCACCCTGCTCAAGGATGCCATCAAACCCAACCTGGTGCAGACCCTGGAAAACAATCCGGCCATCATTCATGGGGGGCCTTTTGCCAATATCGCCCATGGCTGCAACTCGGTCATCGCCACCAAAGCGGGTTTGAAGCTGGCGGACTATGTGGTGACCGAAGCGGGGTTTGGGGCCGATCTGGGGGCAGAAAAATTCATCGATATCAAGTGTCGCATGGCGGGGCTCAAACCGGCGGCAGTGGTGCTGGTGGCCACTTTGCGGGCCTTGAAGTTTCATGGGGGTGTGCCCAAGGAAGACCTGAACCAGGAAAATCTGGCGGCCCTGGAAAAGGGTTTGGTGAATATCGAGCGCCATCTGGAAAACATCCGCGACCAGTTTCACCTGCCCTGCGTGGTGTGCGTCAATCACTTCACCTTCGATACCCCAGCAGAAATTGCCTTGTTACGCGCCCGGATCGAAGCTCTGGGGGCGCAACTGGTGGTGTCCCGGCATTGGGCCGAGGGGGGCAAGGGGGCGGAAGAACTGGCGCGGGCGGTGGTGCAGCAAGTGGAAAAGGCGCCTGTCCAGCACACCTATGCCTATCCCGATTGCGCCACCTTGCAGGAAAAAATCCGGGCGGTGGCCACTAAAATCTATCGTGCAGGTGAGGTCACCTTCAGCGCTGCGGCCCAAAAGCAATTGGAAGAATGGAACCAGGACCATGGCCATTTTCCGGTTTGCATGGCCAAGACCCAAATGTCTTTCAGTGCCGACCCGCTATTGCGGGGAGCGCCCACGGGGCATACCGTGCATGTGCGCGAAGTGCGTCTGGCCAATGGGGCCGGCTTCGTGGTGGCCATTTGTGGGGACATGATGACCATGCCCGGACTGCCCAAAGTTCCCGCGGCCGAAAAAATCGACATCGACGCCCAGGGACATATCGTGGGACTGTTTTGAGTTCCCCTGTGACGCTGCGGGACTGGCTGGCACATACCGAGCGGCTGCATGCCCACACCATC
>DAIDKJ010000251.1 GCA_027450105.1 Ferrovum sp. | reverse complement strand
GGTCAGCACCACCAGTACCACGGTCCCGCCCACGGCAAACCAGCCCAGCAGGGGGTTGAGCATGAAGATCACCACCAGATAAATAGGCATCCAGGGGGCGTCCATGAAGGCAAACAGGCCGTTGCCGGTAACAAACTGGCGCACGTTGTTGAGGTCGGACAGGGCCTGGGCCGGATTGCCGCCAGCCCCGCGCAGATTGATTTCAAAGGTGGCGGTGAACACCCGTTTGGAGAGCACTTCATCCATGGCATTGCCCACGCGAATCAGCACCTGGGAACGGAACAGTTCCAGCAGCGCCATGATCAGGAACATGCCGATGGTGAGCAGGGACAGAAACAGCAGCGTGAGTTCGCTGCGCGCCGTCACCACCCGGTCATACACCTGCAGCATATAAATGGAGGGGGTCAGGTACAGAAAGTTGATGACGAAGGAAAACACGCCCACCGCCAGGAAGGCCCCCCGATGGGCCTGCAGGGCCTGCTTGATTTCGTTGACAGCCACTTTTTTGCTCATGTTGGCGCACGTTCCCAAAATTGACGCGCCATTATAGCCAAGCAATGTGATCTGTGTCACATTATTTTGTGTTCAGCATCACATTTCCAGAAATATCGGGGTGCCGTTGAGTTTGGTGTCCCGTTACTAATCCGTTACGGATCCTGACACCATTTCCGTTGTTCTGCCTCTTGCTCTATCTCTTGCTCCACGTCTTGCTCCACGTCTTGCTCCACGTCTTGATTTACGTCTTGTTCTGCACCGTGTTACGCGCTGGGCCAGTGCCTTGATGCCCATCCCCTGGATTTCTTGCTACACTAAGCACGCGCCCCGCACAAGAAACAAACCACAGGGCCACAGCAACGAACCAAACCACAGGGCCACAGCAACGAACCAAACCGTATGCATTCTGCAGGAGTCCCGCATGCCCCAGCCTTCTGATCGCACCGTGCACCCGCACCCCAGCCGCCGCCGTTTGCTGGCCGCCCTGCCCTTTCTGCTGGCGCTGGGCAGCAACCCCGCCCAGGTCCTGGCCGCCTCCACCCAGGAAGACACCTACGATCAGGATTCCATCCTCAAGGATGCCACGGCCTTTTTTGGCAAAACCACCGAGGGCCTGGCCAAGCTCATCGAAAAGGCCTTCAAGGAACAGGGCCGTCCCAACGGCTACATCAAGGGGCAGGAGGCCAGCGGCGCCATCGGGGTTGGACTGCGCTATGGGGATGGGGAACTGCTCATGAAACAAGGTGGCGCCCGGCACGTGTTCTGGACCGGCCCCTCGGTGGGGTTTGATCTGGGAGGGGACGCCGCCAAGGTGTTTGTACTGGTCTACCACCTGCCCTCCAGCAACCAGATTTTTCAGCGCTTTCCAGCGGTGGATGGCAGCTTTTATTACGTGGGCGGGGCCGGCATCAATTACCAGCAACGGGGTTCCATCATTCTGGCCCCCATTCGCCTGGGGGTGGGGTTGCGCGAAGGAGCCAGCATCGGCTACATGCATTACACCCCCAACAAGACCTGGAACCCCTTCTGAGGGGTGGGCACCGGATAGTTTCCAGACCAGGCGGGGGGCATGATAAAATCTTCTCATCCCGGTTACCAGGTACTCTCCCCGCCTTGAGCAAGAAAGTTCATATCCGCACCTTTGGCTGTCAAATGAATGTCTACGACTCGGACAAAATGGCCGAGTTGCTGCGCACCACACAGGGGATGCAAACCACCGATCGGGTGGAAGAGGCCGATGTGGTGGTGCTCAACACCTGTTCGGTGCGCGAAAAAGCCGCCGAAAAGGTCTTTTCCGAACTGGGGCGGCTTAACGAACTCAAGCAATTGCGCCCCCAGATGATCATTGCCGTGGGCGGCTGTGTGGCCAGCCAAGAGGGAGAGGCCATCGTGGCTCGCGCCCCTTACGTCGATCTGGTCTTTGGGCCCCAAACCCTGCATCGCTTGCCGCAACTGCTG
>DAIDKJ010000250.1 GCA_027450105.1 Ferrovum sp. | reverse complement strand
ACCGGTGGTGAGAGCGCGTCTGTCCCCCGTGGGCGAAGGCCTTCAGGTGCTCATCTACACCCCGGATCAAAAGGGTCTGTTTGCCCGGATTTGCGGTTATTTCGACCGCATCGGGCATACCATCATGGAAGCCCGGATCCACACCACCCTGGATGGTCGAGCCCTGGATACTTTTCAGGTCATGCACCGCAGTTCAACCCCGGAACATTACCGCGACACCTTAACCCGCATCGAAAACGAGCTGCAGGAGCGCCTGCTTGCCGAAGCCGCCCTGCCGCCGCCGCAAAAGGGTCGCTTGTCCCGCCACGTGCGGCATTTTCCCATCGCGGCCATGGTGTATCTGGGCGAGCCCGAACGGGAGGGCATCCGCCCCCTCACTCTTGTGGCGGGGGACCGCCCCGGACTGCTGTATCGAATCTCCCTGGTATTGGTTCAACACGATCTCAACCTGCACGGCGCACGCATCAACACGCTGGGCGAACGGGCCGAAGACACCTTCATGATTTCCGGTCAGGCCGTGGAATCGGCCGCGGGGCGCGAGGAGTTACGCACGCAATTGCTGGCAGAACTCAACGACGTGCCCCCCTGATCAGTCGCTGGGCGCGCTGCTCTCCCCGGGAAACAGCGTGTCCTGATACCCGAAATGGGTCAGATCCGGCATGCGCATGGGGTAGAGAATGCCCAGCAGGTGATCGCATTCATGTTGCACCACGCGCGCATGAAACCCGCTCACGGATCGATCGATGGGCGCGCCATGTTCATCCCAACCCTGATAGCGCAGATGACGATACCGGGGTACCAGACCCCGCATTCCAGGAAGGGACAAACAGCCCTCCCAACCCTCCTCCAGCTCGTCACTCAAGGGGGTGAGAACCGGGTTGATGAGCACGGTGGGGGGAATCAGTGGCGCCTCCGGATAGCGGGGATTGACCCCCCCCCCAAAGATCACCAGCTGCACGCTCTCTCCAATCTGGGGTGCCGCCAGCCCGGCGCCATCCAGGGCCTGCATGGTATCGCGCAGATCCTGCAGCAGGGTCGCCAGCCAGGGCTCGTGCACTGTGGCAATGGGCTGGGCCCGCTGCAACAGCAGCGGATGCCCCATGCGCAACACGGGCCTAACGGCCATGGGAGAGCAGATCCGATTGCTGCAGCCAGCGTTGAAAGGCCGCGCCCACTTCGGGATGGCGCACGCCATAGGTCAACGTGGCCTCGAGATACCCCAGCTTGCTGCCACAGTCGTAGCGCACCCCTTCGAAGGGGCAGGCTAGTACTGTCTCCTGGGCCAGCAGCGCCGCAATCCCGTCCGTCAGTTGAATTTCTCCCCCAGCCCCCGGTTGGACGGCCCGCAGGCATTCAAAAATGGCGGGGGTCAGAATATATCGCCCCACCACCCCCAGATTGGAGGGCGCCTCTGCGGGCTGCGGTTTTTCCACGATGGCGCTGATGGCTTGCGCTTCCTTGGGGTTGCGGGTGGGGTCTTGCAATTTCACGATGCCATACTGCTGGGTTTGCGCGCTGGGCACCTCCTGCACCCCCAGTACCGAGTCTCCGGAACGTTCATGCACGGCCACCATCTGGGTGAGCACCGGAACCGGGGCATCGATGAGGTCATCCGCCAGCAAGACGGCAAAGGGCTCGTGGCCCACCAAGGGCGCCGCACATAACACGGCATGCCCCAGGCCCAGGGCCTCGGCTTGGCGCACGTAGGCACAGGTAATCCCAGGCGGCAGCAAGCTTTGAATTTCCTCCAGGAGGCGGGTCTTGCCCCGACGCAGCAGTTCGTTTTCCAGTTCATAGGCTTTGTCGAAATGATCTTCGATGGCGCGTTTGCCCCGGCCGGTCACAAAAATCAACTCGGTGATCCCCGCCGCCAGCGCTTCTTCGGCGTGCCCTTCCCGGTCTGGTACCCGCTCGACGAGGCCGGCGAGCCGGACCACGACCACCCCCTGGTGCCCGACGAGGCCGCGCTGCCCGTCGACCC
>DAIDKJ010000249.1 GCA_027450105.1 Ferrovum sp. | reverse complement strand
GGTGCCCGTGGAAGAAGTCGTGGAAATGAAAGGCGGGCAAAAAAGTATCAGCGAGCGCAAGTTTTTCCCCGGCTACTTGCTGGTACAAATGGAGATGACCGACGAGTCCTGGCATTTGGTCAAAAGTACCCCTAAAGTCACTGGATTCGTGGGGGGGCATGGTAACAAGCCAACGCCCATCACCGATAAGGAAGTCGACAATATTCTGCATCAGGTCCAGGAAGGTGTGGAAAAACCGCGGCCCAAGGTGCTGTTTGAAGTGGGTGAATCCGTACGGGTCAAGGATGGCCCCTTTACCGACTTCAACGGGAATGTGGAAGAAGTGAACTACGACAAGAACAAATTACGGGTGTCGGTTCTGATCTTTGGACGGGCCACGCCGGTAGAACTGGATTTCGGACAAGTGGAAAAGGGCTGATCCTCCTCCGTGAAGATCAGCCAGGTCCGGTAACTGGCGCTCCAGGAGCGCCGTTACATTTTCCGGGGAGGGGCAGATGACTGCTCCGCTCGAACCCAACCCAAGGAGCTGAAATGGCAAAGAAAATCATCGGTTATATCAAGTTGCAAGTCCCGGCTGGTAAAGCCAATCCCAGTCCACCGATTGGCCCTGCATTGGGCCAGCGGGGACTGAACATCATGGAATTCTGCAAGTCCTTCAATGCCCAAACCCAGGGAATGGAAGTCGGATTGCCTGTGCCGGTAGTCATAACGGCCTACGCGGACAAGAGCTTCACGTTCGTGATGAAGACTCCGCCCGCAACGGTGCTGATCAAGAAGGCGGCCGGAGTGTCCAAGGGTAGCCCCAAGCCCCATACCGACAAGGTCGGAAAATTGACCCGTGCTCAGGCAGAAGGCATTGCCACAACTAAAATGCCTGATCTGACTGCAGCCGATATGGACGCTGCTGTGCGCACCATTGCGGGTAGCGCGCGCAGCATGGGGATTGACGTGGAAGGGGTGAATTGATCATGGCGCAAACATCAAAAAGACATCAGGGGTTGCGCAGCGAAGTGGACCGGACAAAGGCCTATCCTGTGGGGGGCGCTTTGGAAATCGTCAAGAAAACAGCCACTGCCAAATTTGATGAATCGGTGGATGTGGCGGTCAACCTTGGAATCGACGCCAAAAAATCCGATCAACAGGTGCGTGGTTCCGTGGTGTTGCCGCGCGGCACTGGAAAAACCATGCGTGTGGCCGTCTTTGCCCAGGGCGAAAACGCCGAAAAAGCCCGGGCTGCAGGGGCAGAACACGTGGGTTTTGAAGATCTGGCCGAAAAAATCAAAAATGGCTTCATGGACTTTGACGTAGTCATCGCCTCTCCCGACGCCATGCGCATCGTTGGTCCTCTGGGCCAGGTATTGGGCCCTCGTGGCTTGATGCCAAATCCCAAGGTGGGCACGGTGGCGGCCGATGTGGCTGGAGCTGTGCGCAATGCCAAGGCGGGGCAGGTGCAATACCGGACCGACAAGGCCGGCTTGGTACACTGTTCCATTGGCCGTGCATCGTTTTCTGTAGAGGCGTTACAAGAGAATCTGGTGGCCTTGCTCGGTGCGCTCACACGCGCCCGTCCGGCAACGGCCAAGGGGATTTATCTCCGAAAAATTTCGGTTTCCAGCACCATGGGTGTGGGCGTGCGCGTGGATAGCACCACGCTGGCCCTGTAAGGAAACGCAAGACTTTGGGCAACCGCTCTGGCAACGGGGCGGTTGGACATCAAAGACCGCAGGGACCGGTAAAACGGTTTAATCGTCGCAAGACAACCTGCGCAGATGGCGCTCCCTGATGGAAGGTCAAGTTTATTGGTGGCTGGGTCGGCACCAAAGCCCTGAAAGAAGGTCGCCGTGGTTGGAACCACGGTTTACCGTGGTTCTGTAATCTGAATGGAGGACAGACCTTGAGTCTCAATCTGGAAGAGAAAAAAGCGGTCGTGGCAGAAGTGGCCCAGCAGGTTTCCGGGGCACAGACCATCATTCTGGCGGAGTATCGCGGAATGAAGGTGA
>DAIDKJ010000248.1 GCA_027450105.1 Ferrovum sp. | reverse complement strand
CCCGCCCCAACCTTCCTGGTAGGACTGCTGCCAGTACAAATCGAAGATGGTTTTCTGATTGGTATCCAGAGTGCCGTAAAAGGACTTGGTCCCGGCAATGGCGGTTTCCAGCAGCGCCACATGATCCTGCATGCGTTTTACTTCGGTTTTCATGTGTTCCAACCCGGCTTCCATGCGTTCGGGAGTGCTCATACCGGCATGCACGGGATCCATCAGATCACCCTGCTTGAGATGCTCCTGATGCCAGTGTTTGATGCGCTCTGATTGAGCCCGGGCATTATCCACGACCATTTTGGACCAACTATCCCAAGCCCCCTGCTGCGCGGGAGCCAGGTTCAGTTTGGTTTTGAGATCCTTGAGCATGCGCTGTGTATGATCCACCCAATCCATTCCCATCATGGGATGACCATAAGCCATTTTAGGCGCAGGGGCATTTGGTGGGGGGGGAGCCACAGTCTGGTCGGCCGCCTGGAGCAAGCCCGTGTAAAGAGCCATGACGGTTCCCGTGGTCAGTACGATCTTTTTGAGTAAAGCTTTTTGCATGTATCTCTCCGAGCGATAAGGTAAAGGGTTGACTGACATCAATCAAATGAACACCAGGATCGTGTTGCCTATGAAACACAGACAACCGGGTCGTACAATTGTTTCATTTCCTCCATCAAATAATTGTCATTGCAAGGCGTCGGATGAACGCAATTGCTGGCGCAGGGCAAATTTCTGGATTTTTCCTGTGGCCGTTTTCGGAATCGCGCCGAAACACACGCAACGCGGCACCTTGTAGCGCGCCAGATGCTGCCGGCAGTGGGCCAGGATGTCCTCTTCCGTTGCCTGCGAACCCTCCTTCAACTCGATGAACGCACAAGGAATTTCGCCCCACTTTTCATCCGGTTTGGCCACGATGGCAGCCACCAGAACCGCCGGATGCCGGTACAGCACATCCTCCACTTCCAGAGAGGAGATATTTTCCCCTCCCGAGATGATGATATCCTTGCTCCGGTCCTTGATCTTCACATAGCCGTCCGGCTCCAGCACCGCCAAATCGCCCGAGTGGAAATATCCTCCCGCAAAGGCCGCATTCGTGGCCTCAGGATTTTTGAGATACCCTTTCATGACGATATTTCCGCGGAACATGATTTCTCCCATCACGGTACCGTCAGCCGGCACGGGTTCCAGACTGGTGCCATCACAGACCGTCATGGCCTCTTCCATCAGATAAGCCATTCCCTGGCGCCCATTCAATCGCGCCTGTTCGGCCAAAGGCAGGGCATTCCATTCAGCATGCTTCATACAGATGGCCGCAGGTCCGTAGGTTTCTGTCAGACCGTACACGTGGGTGATATTCACTCCCAGGCGCTCCATTCCTTCGATGATGGCGGCTGGTGGTGCCGCCCCTGCCACCAAGGCCGCCACTGGATGATCAAACCCTTCAGGGATCAGGGACGCCGAGTTGATTAGCAGACCATGAACAATGGGAGCTCCGCAAAAATGCGTGACCCGATGGGTTTGTATGAGACGGAAAATCGTGGCCGGGTCGATGCGACGCAAGCAAACATTTAGCCCGCTGATCGCGGCCATGGTCCAGGGAAAACACCATCCATTGCAATGAAACATGGGCAGAGTCCACAGATAGACCGCATGAAAAGGCATGCCCCAGTTCAAGACATTGGCCAGGCCATTGAGATAGGCCCCACGATGATGATAGACCACGCCTTTGGGGTTGCCCGTGGTACCAGAGGTGTAACTCAGGGAAATTGCGTCCCATTCGTCGGCAGGCAACTGCCATTCGAACGCAGGATCACCCTCCAGCAAAAACTGTTCATACTCGATGGACCCGAGCAAGTTTCCGCCGGGCGCCAGGACATCATCCACATCAATCACCAGCAAATGGGGATCGTCCAATTGCTTCAGGGCTTCTGCAATAACAGGAGAAAACTCCCGATCCGTCAGCAAGACCCGGGCCTCGCCATGGCGTAACATGAACGCGATGGATTCCGCATCCAG
>DAIDKJ010000247.1 GCA_027450105.1 Ferrovum sp. | reverse complement strand
TCCGCCCGCCTGGTCGGCAACGGCTTCCACGCTCACCTTCGCCTCTGCGCCAGCCAATGGCGCGATTATCCTCAGCACCGACTCTCCGGTGATTGGACTCTCGGACGGGGCCACCAACCAGTTCACCCTCACCAAGACCTGGGGCGGATTCACGGAACCCGTGGGCTACCTGGATGCGGCGAGCCTGCAGGTTTATGTCAACGGCGTGCCCACACCTGCCAATGACCCGGTCAATCCCTGGAGCCTCGCCACCCCCAATACCCTCATCTTCAACGTGCCGCCCGCGGCCCATCAGGTCATCACGGCCGCCTACACCTGGTATTACCGGGTGCGTTTTGGGGAAGATGCCCAGGACTATGACAATTTCCTGTGGCAGTTGTGGGAATTGAAGAAACTCACCCTGGAAATGGCGAAGCCATGAGCGCCCTGAGTGATCTCCTGGCCACCCGCCAGTTCGTGTTCGTGGATATTTTCACGCTCACCCTGCAGGTTTATGGCGGCATCCAGGAAGTGGTGGTCACCACTGCGGACGTCCCCATTTTCTGGAAAAACCAGTGGGTGGCGCCCTCAGGGATCGAACTGCAGGGCCTCAAGTTCAAGCGCTCGGTGGGGCTTTCTGTCGACGAGCAGACCATCACCCTGATCGCCACCCGCGACATGCTGCTGGGTGGAGAGCCCTGGTTCGATGCCATCGCGGCCGGCGTGCTCGACAACGCCACGCTGCGACGCGAGCGCGCCTTCTCAGCGGATTGGGATACCCTGCGCGGGGGCGTCATTACTGGTTCGGTGATCCTTTTTGACGGCATGGTGTCCACTGTGGAGTCTCTGGGCGCCACCCAATGCCAGTTGAAGGTCAAATCCCACCTCAATATCCTCAACCAGCCCATGCCAAGGAACAGCTGGCAGGCCTCCTGCCTGCACACGCTCTTCGACAGCGGTTGCGGCCTTGCCCAGGCCAATTATCAGGCCAACGGCAATGTGGGGTCGGGTTCCACTGTCAACGTGATCAACTGGTCCGGGGCGACGGCGGGCTACTACTGGCAGGGCACGGTGCTGTTCGTGGGCGGGGCCAATGACAAGATCGAGCGCACCATCAAACTCGCCAACGGCTATCAGCTCTTTCTCACGCTGCCGCTACCTCATGTACCGGCAGCCGGAGATGCCTTTGTCGCCTGGCCCGGTTGCGACAAGACCTACAGCACCTGCCGGGACCGGTTTGCCAATACCGCCCACAACCGCAGTTTTCCCTACATTCCCGTTCCCCAGATCGCCCTATGACGCCGAAGCAGCGCGAAGCCGTGGTGAGGGAAGCGCTCACCTGGATTGGCACGCCCTATCATCATTGTGCCGACGTGAAAGGGCATGGCGTGGATTGCGCCATGATTCTTGCCCGGGTGTATGCCAATGCGGGCCTCATTCCCTTCATCGATCCGCGACCCTATCCGCCCGATTGGCATTTGCACCGGGGGGAGGAGCGCTATCTCGAGGCGATTTTGCCCTACGCCGTGGAAATCAAGGCTGATCCCCAGCCGGGTGACTTCCTGCTTTTTCGCTATGGGCGCACTTTCAGCCATTCCGCCATCGTGATCGATTATCCCAGGGTAATTCATGCCCATGCGAAGGAGCATTTCGTGGTGTGGGGGGATGTAAGCCTCTCTCCCCTCAAGGATCGGGAATGCCGCGCCTATACCTTGCGGGATAACCCATGAGCGGTCTGGGAGGATTGCTCAACGCGGGCCAGAACCTCAACCGCGCACAACCCAACTACACCCAGCTCAAGATCCAGACGGCCTCCCAGGGGCTCCCCATACCTATCGTTTATGGGGCGCAGAAGATCAGTGGGAATATTCTCTGGTATGGGGATTTCCAGAAACACACCAGCAGCGCCAAGGGGAAGGGGGGCGGCAAGGGTTCCGGGCCCACCACCTATTCAGCTTCCGTGATCGTGGGACTTGCGGAAGGCTCAATCACCCCGGCGGTGGCGAATGTCATCGTGACGAGC
>DAIDKJ010000246.1 GCA_027450105.1 Ferrovum sp. | reverse complement strand
CGTTGCCCAGTTGAACCGCCATGTGATCGGCCAGGACGAGGCGAAGAAGATTCTCGCCGTCGCCGTCTATGCCCATTTTCGCAAGGTCGCGATGACCGACGTCGACCGCCTGGAAATGCTGAAGAGCAACATCCTGCTGATCGGCCCTACTGGTTCGGGTAAAACCCTCCTGGCGCAAACCCTGGCCCGCTTGCTCAATGTGCCTTTTGTCATTGCCGATGCCACCACCCTCACCGAAGCGGGATACGTGGGGGAAGATGTGGAAAACATCATCCAGAAGCTCTTGCAGAAATGCGACTACGATGTGGAAAAGGCCCAGCGGGGTATCGTCTACATCGACGAAATCGACAAGATCTCCCGCAAATCGGACAACCCCTCCATTACCCGTGATGTATCCGGGGAAGGCGTGCAGCAGGCCCTGCTCAAACTGATCGAGGGGACCGTGGCCTCTGTGCCCCCGCAAGGAGGGCGCAAGCACCCCAACCAGGAATTCGTTCAGGTGGATACCACGAATATCCTGTTTATTTGCGGCGGAGCCTTTGGTGGACTGGATAAGGTGATTCGGGACCGTTCCGACCGCAGCGGCATCGGCTTTGGTGCCGAAGTCATGAGCAAGGACGGTCGCGACCTCAATCAATTGCTGGGCAACGTGGAACCCGAAGACCTCATCAAGTTTGGCCTGATCCCGGAATTTGTGGGGCGTCTGCCTGTGGTGGCCACCTTGGAGGAACTGCATGAGGAAGCCCTGGTGCGGATTCTCACCGAGCCCCGTAACGCCTTGACGCGTCAATTTCAGAAATTATTCTCCATGGAGAACGTGGAACTGGAGTTTCGTCCGGCAGCTTTGCGGGCCATTGCGGCCAAGGCTCTGGCGCGTAAAACCGGTGCCCGTGGTTTGCGTTCCATCATCGAGCAGGTTCTTTTGGACACCATGTTTGAATTACCTTCGCTGGAAAATGTCAATAAGGTGGTGGTAGACGAAAACGCCATCAATGCCGAATCCCGCCCCTTGCTGATTTACGCCGATCAGCAAAAAGTGGCCGGTGTATAACCGACAGGTCATTCATCGTTATTTTACACGCAGGACCGATAGGCCTCATTGAAATGAGGGTAGTTCGTCCCCATTTCACCCTTGTTGAAACCTCTACAGGAATCTTTCATGGCCTCTCTTTTTGAATCGGAACAGGATTCCGCCCTGCAACTGCCTCTGCTACCCTTGCGCGATGTGGTGGTTTTCCCCCACATGGTGATTCCCTTGTTCGTGGGTCGTCAAAAATCCATCAAGGCGCTGGAAACCGCCATGGAGCAAGGAAAGAACATCCTCTTGGTCGCCCAGAAATCGGCGGCCAATGACGAGCCCAAACCCGAAGAACTGTATGGTGTGGGCAGTGTTGCCAACATATTACAGTTGCTCAAATTACCCGACGGCACGGTCAAGGTGTTGGTGGAGGGGTCTGAGCGCACCCAGGTGCTGGCCGTGCACGATCTGAAAACCCATTTCGTGGGGTCTGGAATACGGATCCAGAATACGGCAGCCGATCATCCGGAAATCGAAGCCATGCGCCGGACCTTGTTGTCCCAGTTTGACCAGTTCGTCAAGCTCAACAAGAAAATCCCGCCGGAGGTATTAACCTCCTTCAACAGCATTGACGATCCGGGGCGTCTGGCTGATACCATTGCGGCCCATTTGCCGCTAAAACTGGAACAAAAACAGCAGATCCTCGAAATGTTCGACGTGCGGGTGCGTATCGAACATCTGCTCTCTGTACTGGAAAGCGAAATTGACATTCTTCAGGTGGAGAAACGCATTCGCGGCCGGGTCAAGCGTCAGATGGAAAAAAGCCAGCGCGAGTATTACCTCAACGAGCAAGTGAAGGCCATCCAGAAGGAACTGGGTGACAGTGAGGAAGGCGCGGATCTGGAAGAGCTGGAAAAAAAGATCAAAAACGCCCATATGCCCAAGGAAGCGCGCGCCAAAGCCGATTCCGAATTCAAAAAACTCCGCATGATGGCTCCCATGTC
>DAIDKJ010000245.1 GCA_027450105.1 Ferrovum sp. | reverse complement strand
ACCCTGCTGGTGGATCCCTGGGCACCCCTGGCGGTGGGATTCTGGCTGTCCTTCGGGGCCGTGGCCCTGCTCATGTATGCCGGAGCCCAGCGGGTGGGCGCCGTGGCCCCGTGGCGGGAGAGTGTGCAGGCCCAATGGGTGGCCACCTGGGCCATGGTTCCCTTGCTCATGTGGCTCTTTGGCCAGATTTCCCTGGTGTCTCCCCTGGCCAACGCCGTGGCCATTCCCGTGGTGAGTCTGGGGGTGGTTCCTTTGGCCTTGCTGGGGGTGGTACCGGGGTTGGGCTGGGCCCTGTCCGCGGCCCATGCCCTGTTTGCCGCCGTGGCGGCCTATTTGCAGTGGCTGGCGCAAGGCTCCGGCGCCGTCTGGTATACGCCCCTGCCCAGTCTGGCCTTGCTGGGGGTGGGTGTTCTGGGGCTGTTGTTCTGGCTGGCGCCGGTGGGTTGGCCCGGGCGCGCGGCAGGGTGTACGGGATTGTTGGCCCTGCTCCTGGCCCCGGCACCCAGGCCCGAGTCCGGTGGCCTGCGCATGGTGGTGCTGGATGTGGGGCAGGGGCTGGCAGTGATCATTCAAACGCAGCATCACACGGTGGTTTACGACACGGGGCCACGCTACGGCCGGTTTAGCGATGCCGGGACGCGGGTGATCCTGCCGACCCTGCGGGCTCTGGGAGTAACCCATCTGGATGGGCTGATGGTCAGTCATCAGGATCTGGATCATAGTGGCGGAGCGGCCTCCCTGCTTGCGGGAATCGGCACCGACTGGATGCTCTCTTCCCTGCCGTCCACCCATCCCCTGCAGCAACGGGTTTCCCGGGCCTGGCCCTGTTTTGCCGGGCAACACTGGGACTGGGACGGGGTCTCCTTTGCCCTGTTGCACCCCCAGGAACCCGCCCTGCAGATTCCGGCGCATCAGCAGAACGACTTTGGGTGCGTGTTGCGCATCAGCGCCCAGGGCAAGCATCTGCTGTTGCCGGCCGATATCGGGAACGCGAGCGAGCAGGCGCTGCTGTCCCGTGTACCCCAGCAGTTGCCGGCCGATGTACTGATCGCGCCCCATCATGGCAGCAAAACCTCCTCCAGCGCGGCGTTCATCGCCGCGGTGGCTCCGCGCTGGGTGTTGTTTGCGGTGGGGTTTCACAATCATTTCCGGCATCCGGCACCACAGGTGGTGGCTCGCTATGCCGAGGAATCGGCCCACGTGCTGCGCACCGATCTGGACGGTGCGCTCTATGTGGAAGTGGCGCAGCAGCACCTGCGCGTGTCTACCGAGCGCTCCCGCTTTGCCCATTACTGGTGGGGCCCATCCGATCTCGAGCCCTGAGTGGCGGGCGTTTCTGTGGGGGGACCATGCAGACGGGTGGGCACCCTGCAGGCCGGTGTTGCCAGCAGGGTGGAACCGGTTTTCTCTATCTTCCGGGCGCAACTTGAGGTAAATTTGCCATTATGGTTTCACGCACATACGAGACGGCACCACGTGCCGACCACGGCCTGACGGGTTTGGGGCTCAATGCCCGCTACCTGCAACCGGATGCCATCCTCATCGAGCAGGCCTTTACCCGCATCACCGAGCGCGAACCTGGCTCCGACCCCGACGCCGAACGGTTGCAACGCGCCATGACCACGGCCCGCTTGCTGAGCGATCTCGAAGCCCATCCGGCCTGCATCGTGGTGGCATTGCTGCGGGCCCTGCCCTGGGCCGAACTGGAGCGCATGCCCCTGGCCCAGCGCTTTGACCCCGACGTGGCGGCCATTCTGTCCGATCTGCACCGCATCGATGCCACCCTGGAGGCCGTGCTGGGCAGTCATGCCCCGGCGGGGCAAGAGACCCGACGCCTGGAGGGCGTGCGCAAGTTGCTGCTGGCCATGGCCCAGGATATTCGCGTGGTGATCGTGGCCTTGGCGGAGCGGGTCTGGTTGATGCGCACCAGCGCCGAACGCGACCCTGCCGAACAACGGGCACTGGCCCAGCAAACCATGGATTTATATGCCCCCCTGGCCAACCGTCTGGGGGTCTGGTTTCTCAAATGGGAACT
>DAIDKJ010000244.1 GCA_027450105.1 Ferrovum sp. | reverse complement strand
TGTCCTTTCTAAAATCAGATCTGCCTACGTATTACCGGCAATCATCTACGTGCGTCCAACATCTCTTACAGTCTTTTCTTCAATCGATAGTATACCGCAGGGGAGGCTGATGTCTGCATTGGCAACGTGCTAAAATAGCTTGAAGCCGGGAGGCTGATGGCGTACTGTGCCTACCCCTGTCCGGGCTTGCCCGGGCAGGGGTACGTTTGTCCGGGAGGAGTTTTCAATTGCAGATCGTATTTGGTATCGACTTTGGTACCACCAATTCGGCACTTTCGGTCTATAGGGACGGGACGGTCGAGGTAGTTAGCGTAGATGGCAACGACCGCGCCGGGGAACTGATGCGCTCGGTGCTCTACTTTAACGAGGAAAACGAAATCTATGCCGGGCACGAGGCCATTTGCCAGTATGTCGGCGATGGGGCTTCCGGGCGCTTTATGCAGTCGATCAAGACCTTTCTGCCGAACACCAGTTTCGACAGCACCGAGGTGTTCGGCAAGCGTTACGCCATCGATGACCTGGTGGCGATCATCCTCAGGAAGATCAAGGCCCGGGGAGAGGCGCACGTGGGGTGTACCGTGGAGAGCGTGGTCCTGGGGCGGCCGGTGGTGTTTTCAACCGATCCCGCCAAGGACGCCGTGGCCGAGCAGCGCTTGGAAAAGGCTGCCCGCAAGGCGGGCTTCAAACAGATCTGGTTCCAGTATGAACCGGTTGCGGCGGCGCTCGCCTATGAAGAGACGTTGCAGGCCGGACAGGAGCGGCTTGTCTTCATAGGTGATTTTGGCGGCGGCACATCGGACTTCTCGGTGATCCGCGTCAAGGGTGGCGCCTTTGCCCGCTCCGACCGGCGCAGCGACGTGCTCTCGCTGGGTGGTGTGTATGTGGCCGGCGACAAGTTCGATTCGCAGATCATGTGGGATAAGGTGGCGCACCATTTCGGGCGTCATGCCCGTTACAAGACCATGGGCAAGGATGAGTGGGTCAATGTCCCCAAGAGCATCGTCCACACCCTCTGCCAGTGGCACCGCATCCCGCTGTTGCGGGCACGCAAGACCAGGGAGCACATCCGGGTGATCAAGGGCACCACCGATGATCGCCAGGCCATCGAACACCTGGAGAACATTATTGACGACAATTTCGGCTTTTTTCTATTTTTGGCCATAGAACAGGCCAAGTGTGAGCTTTCCGATCAAGAGCAGGCCCTGATACGCTTTACGGAGCGTGATTTGAATATCAGCGAGGCGCTTGGCAAGGATGAGTTTGAAGCCATAAATGGAGACAACTTCCGGCAGATTGCGGAGTGCATCGATGATGTCGTGGCACGGTCAGGACTCCTGCCGGCGCAGATGGATACGGTCTTTCTGACCGGAGGCACCTCTCGGATTCCCCGCATCCAAGCCCTGTTTGCCGAGCGATTCGGTCGGGACAAACTGGAAAAGCGTGACGCCTTCACCAGTGTCGTCCATGGTCTGGGCTCCAGCGTTCCGCTGTTTGTCTGATAGCGTAGCGAGCGTTTCAGCTTTTTACAGTCGAAATCAGCAAGAAATCCAGAAATACGGCGGCCCCGGTGATGGCCGCATATTCCCGCGCTACAATTCCTTGAGATTGCTGAACTCACCCCAAGCCAGGAAGTATTGCGGCGCCAACGTGAAGTCGTACAGATTGTCCATAATGTTGAAATGTTTTTTCTCTTCTTCGGCAATCCGCACCAGGAGCTTTGCGGTATCCGGATTGCCTTCCTTCTGTGCCGCATCCTCATAGAACCGGACGCTCTCCGCCTCTATTTTCCTGGCATGTTCGTAACCATCCAGGGAACTCCGCAGGCTGCCAACGATATTCTTGTCCCTCATCAAGCCCGTAAACAGGTTTTTCGCTTCTTCCAGGATGGTTGAATCGGCCATTTTCCGGGCAGCGCCCGATTTTAAGGCCTTGATGGTGTCGTAGTGCTTCTGCTCATCCACGGCCAGGCGTGAAAAAATCGTCTTCAGCCCGATTACCCCGGTCTCGGCCGCAAGTTTTTCGTAATACGCCTTGCCG
>DAIDKJ010000243.1 GCA_027450105.1 Ferrovum sp. | reverse complement strand
CAGAATAGGCCAAAAACATGGGAATGAAGGCAAACAGAAAATATAAACTGCCTCCCAAAACCGAGGCATTGCGCGCAGTGGTTTCGCTATTGGAGGAAGTAACCCGCTGAAACACGTCCTGCTGCGGGATGGAACCCAGCATCATGGTAATCCATGCCGCAAAAAAACCGATGATGTCTGCGGCATTCCCCCGGGGCCAGAAATCAAACTTGCCGTGCGCCGCGGCATGGGCCACTACCGCACCAGCGCCCCCCGCCGTGGCACTGAGGTCCCAGGCAATGTACACCATGCCCAGCATGATGATGATCATCTGGATGAAATCGGTAATGGCCACTGACAGCATGCCCCCAAACAAGGTGTAGATCATGACTGTGGTGGCCCCCACGATCATGCCTGTTTCCTTGGACATCTGGCCATCGGAGACCACGTTGAAGACCAGCCCCAGGGCCTTGATCTGGGCCGCCACCCAGCCCAGATAAGAGACCACGATGCAGAGGGTAACCAAAATCTCCACGCTGCGACCGTACTGCAAGCGATAAAAATCGCCAATGGTCAACAGCTTTTTGCGATACAAGGGGACGGCAAAAAACAAACCCACCAGAATCAGGCAGAGGGAAGACCCGAAGGGATCGGCTACAACGCCGTGTAGTCCTTCCTGCAAGAAAGTTGCCGGAATTCCAAGTACGGTTTCGGAGCCAAACCAGGTGGCAAACACCGTGGCGGTGACCACCGCCAGGGGCATGCGATGACCGGCAGCGGCGTAGTCGGCCGTATTATGAACGCGCAGGGCCACCCATAAGCCAATGGCAACCGATATGACCCAATAGGCAATGACAAACCAGAGCAGCATGTGTTGCTTTTACCTCCCGGCAAGACGCTTCGTCAGGGTGATAAACCACAGACCCCCGGCCTGTCAACCGTTTTTAGTGCCACGACCCGCAATCCTCACGGGAGCAAGGCCGCCAGCAAGGTCTGGATATCCAGCACCTCCAGCAGCGTCCTGGGCGCCGGGTTGGCGCCCAAAGCCCATCCGGCGCAACCTGCTTGCCCGCCCTGGAGCACTACCTCCTGGGCCGCACCGGCATACAGGGCCTCCCGCTGTGTGCCGCCAAGTTCCGGAACCACCCCCAGACAAGGCACTGCCAGTCGTTCCCGCAAGGTGCCGAGGGTTTCTTCCAAAGCCGCTTGCCGCGCGTCCAGAATGTTTCCAATCCAGCCGCTAACCACCAGACCCCGCGCCTGGATGGACTCTAACGTCATCAGCGCATGATTGATACATCCCAGACGAATGCCCACCACCAGCAGCAGGGGCAATTGCAGGCACCGACACAGATCGGCCATTTCTCCCATCCCTGGGGCCCCCAAGGGAACCCTGAAGCCCCCGGCGCCCTCCACCACCACCACCTCGGCCAGCATTTGAAGACGCGCCAAGGCCTGGGCCATGACAGAAAAATCCAGGGTTACGCCCAGCGCACGCGCGGCCAGATGCGGGGCCATTGCCGGTAGAAAACCGTAGGGATTAATATCTGTCAGGGTGAGTTCTTTGGGGACGACCTCGCGTAAGGCACTGGACCCGGACAAAAGATGGAGCACGTCCTCGTGGACCACCTGCGAGGTACAGGCCGCCGCCCACTGGGGCCAACGAGCGGCCAGCGCCTGAGAGGCCGCGCGATCCCTGGCGCACAGGGCCGTCATGGGTGTTGCACCCGTGGCCACAGGCTTCATTCCCAGCGTTTTCAAGCCGGCCTGACGGTGCAGACTTTGCAACAACAAGCAGGAAACCGTGGTCTTGCCAATGCCCGTATCCGTTCCGGTAACAAACCAGCCCGGCGTCATTTTTCGACGAAGGCACGCTCGATGACGTAATCGCCGGGCTCTCCCACCCCATCGGAAATCCTGAAACCCCGTGTATTGAGGATGCTGGAGAGATCCTTGAGCATACCCGGACTGCCACAGATCATGGCGCGATCCACTGCCGGGTTTAAGGGCTGCAGTCCAATGTCGCTAAATAATTGCCCGGACTCGATGAGGGTGGTGATGCGTCCAGTGGTTTCAAATT
>DAIDKJ010000242.1 GCA_027450105.1 Ferrovum sp. | reverse complement strand
CACCACCACACCTTCACGCAGAATCAAAACCTGATCCGCCATGTAATGCACGACGGCCAGATCATGGGAAATGAACAGATAGGCAAGGCTAAATTCGTCCTGCAGATCCTGCAGCAAATTGAGTACCTGCGCCTGAACCGACACATCCAATGCCGAAACGGATTCATCACAAATCAATACGTCGGGCTGCAAAGCCAGACAACGGGCAATCGCAATACGTTGTCGCTGACCCCCGGAAAATTCGTGTGGGTAGCGATTCAGGGCAGAGCGCGGCAACCCCACCCGATCCAGTAACTCCAGGGAGTGCCGAGCCCGCTCAGCGCTATCGCGGCCCTGATGGTGCAGCAACAGGGGCTCAGACAAGATATGCGCCACCGTAAATCGAGGATTGAGCGAGGCAAAGGGATTTTGGAAGACAATCTGGATCCGCCGACGCATGGCCATGGAGCGTTGTTCCACTGCAGCCGGCAAGCGTTCGCCCGCAAAAAAAATCTCCCCCGCATCGGCTTGCAGCAGACCCGCAATGGTCAACCCCAGGGTAGTTTTTCCCGAGCCGGATTCTCCCACGATCCCCAGCGTCTTGCCCTTGGCCAACGTCAAACTGGCATCCTTGACGGCCAGGAAATCCCGTTTGCCAAACAATCCCCGAGGGATGGGAAAGCGTTTTTCCAGATGCCGCACGGTTAGCAGCATGTGGTCCTGGGGTGCCAAACCACGAAGCCGTTGCGCTGGGATAGGGTCGGGCACTGGTGTACTCCCCACGATCCCGCCCCCTGGCCCCTGATCCCCGGAAATGGGTGCAGCAAGTTGCGCTGACGAGACGTGGCCCTGAGCAGGGGGCATGAAATCCTCGATGGTTTTCAGGCGCCAGGGACGCGAGGAAAGCGGCGGACGACAAGCCAACAGTGCCCGCGTGTAAGGATTTTCCGGGTGCTGGAAGATTTGGGAAACCGAGCCGGACTCGCAGACCCGTCCGTGACGCATCACCACCACCTGGTGCGCCATTTCGCCCACCAGGCCCAGATCATGTGTAATGAACAGAACCGCCATGGCATGGCGCTGCTGCAAATCCATGAGCAATTCCACGATTTGGCGCTGAATCGTGACATCCAGGGCGGTCGTGGGTTCGTCGGCAATCAACAGACAAGGATTTGCACTGATGGCCATGGCGATCATGACCCGTTGTTGCTGTCCCCCCGAAAGCTGGTGCGGATAATCGCGCAAGCGCCGCTGCGGCTCGGGAATGCCCACTTCCTGCAGTAGCTCCTGAGCGCGCACCAGGGCCTGACGTCGGCTCATCCGGCTTTGCACACGCAAGCCTTCGGTCAATTGTTGCCCCACGGTAAATACCGGGTTGAGTGAGGTCATGGGATCTTGAAAGATCATGCTCATTCCAGCACCTCGCAAGTGGCGCATGAACGCTGACGACTGGGTGAGCAGATCCTGTCCTTGCCACAGGACCCGGCTCCCGGAATGAATCCTGGCAATTTTTTGCGGGAGCAAGCGCAACAGGGAAAGCGCCGTAACCGATTTGCCACTGCCGGATTCACCCACCAGCGCAACGGTCGTGCGCTCGGGAACCTCAAAGCTGACTGCGTCCACCGCGCGGAAAAATCGCTGGCGATCTGCCTGAAAATCCACGGTGAGATTGGACACCTGCAGCAACACAGGAGTGTTGATCGCCTTTGAAGATTCCTGGGACAGCGCAGAAAGGGAAGCAGTGGGATTCATGTCTTGAGTCTGGGGTCGAGGGCGTCGCGCAAGGCATCGGTGAGAAGACTGAAGGCCGTCACCAAAACAGCCATAGCCACTCCGGCAGCGGCCAATTGCCACCATTTACCCAATATCAGTTCGTTTTGTGCCTCGTTGAGCATACTCCCCCAGGAGACCGCATCCACGGGAACACCAAATCCCAGGAAGCTCAAAATCACCTCAGACTTGATGAAGCCCACCACGTTCTGGGATAGTTGGACCAATATGACATGACTGGTATTGGGCAGGATATGTATGAACATTCGGCGCCAGTGACTGGCCCCCAGAGCACCCGCTGCCAACACGTATTCCCGTGATCGATGCTTGAGATACTCGGAGCGCATCAGTCGAAACAC
>DAIDKJ010000241.1 GCA_027450105.1 Ferrovum sp. | reverse complement strand
CCAGCACCTCGGGTTTTCCGGCTACTTCTCCCAGTTGCAGGACCAGATGCGACTGGTTCCCGCAGGAAAAGGTGCAGGCCATGAATTCTCCGTAGGGAGTTGGTAAACGAGCCCATACGGGAGGCACAGAGGTTTCGGTACAGCCGGTCACAAGAGCCCTCGACCCACGAGGCGGGTCTGGAAAAATGGTTGATGAACGATTATACCAGAGCCGATGTTTGCCATCCTGAATGTCCCCCTTGCAAGCTCTGGCATAATGCAGGCTGCAAAGGAAAAATCCATGACTGAACCCGTGCTTTCCCTGATTGTGGCTATGACCCCGCAGCGGGTGATTGGCGTCAACAACACCATGCCTTGGCATTTGCCTGCCGATCTGGCGTTCTTCAAGGCCACCACATGGGGCGCACCCATCCTCATGGGCCGCAAAACGCATCAAGCCATCGGCAAGGCCTTGCCAGGACGCCGCAACATCGTCATCAGTCGGGATCCGGATTGTGTGGCACCGGGGTGTGAGGTCGTCGATTCCCTGGCCGCTGCCTTGCACCGTTGTACCCTTGCAGCGGAAATTTTCGTCATTGGCGGGGGCGCACTCTACGCCAGTGCTCTGCCTATAGCCCAACGCATTTATCTGACCCGTATTCATGGGGAAGTGGAGGGTGATACCTGGTTTCCCGAATTACCTGCAAACCACTGGACCGTGGTCAGCCAAACCTTTCGCCCGCAAGACGAGCGCAACGCCTATGATCTGACCTTCATGGTTCTGGAGCGTCTTCCTGCGGTCCAACCTGAATAGTGACGCCGTGGCATTCCCAACCCTTCCTCATTCTGCCATGGAGGAACGGCATGCTGCGCTCCACGATCAGGTCGGGAAGTGGCTTTTCCAGTAAAGATGCGAGGCAATCTGGCGAATAAAAATCAGGTGTCAAACCAAAAAAACTTGAATTCCATCGCGTTTTCCCGCATCCTTCCAAGTTGGCGGGCCTCCCCGCATTGCAGTCTAGTGAACCTGGTCAGGTCCGGAAGGGAGCAGCCACAGCTAAATCCTGCAAGTGCCGGGGTTAGGGCTCGCCTCTTCCAAATCCTGTTCATTCCGTATCTAGCATTCTGGAAAGTTTCATGAATCACACCAAGCATATTTTATGGGCCCTTGCCCTGCTATCCGGATCGGTCTGTGCGGCCGATGGTGTTTCTGTGGAAGCGGGCTATGGCTATCACACCACCATGGAACGCCTGTCCTGGTCGCGTACCTGGGACCGACGCTGGTTTACTGATCAATCCTGGAATCTCACGGGTTACTGGGATGTGGGGATTGGCCGTTGGACGCCCCATGATGCCGCGGGAGGGAACCATGATGTCAATGATTTCGGAATAACCCCTGTATGGCGCCTCGTTCCGGCTCAAGCCACCGGAACGGTGGTCCCCTTTGCCGAATTGGCTGTGGGTGCGCACTATATCAGCGACCACGAAATCTATAACGGTCGTAACATGAGTACTCATTTTCAGTTTGGCGATCACGTGGGAGCGGGCCTTTCCTTTGGGCCTCAACACGATTGGGATGCCATGTTGCGTTTTCAGCACCTGTCCAATGCGGGGTTGCAAAACCCCAATCCGGGAATGAATTTCTATCAAGTGCGTTTGACGCACTGGTACTGAGCTGCGCTGACCTCATGGCGCACACCACCCAGGCCTTGGCGCGCAAGTGGCGTCCGCGTCACTTTTCCGAGTTGATCGGTCAACAACCGGTGGTTCAAGCCCTGCGCAATGCCCTGCAAACCGGTCGATTGCACCATGCCTACCTGTTTACGGGTACACGTGGGGTTGGAAAGACCACTTTGGCTCGGATTCTTGCCAAGTGCTTCAACTGCGAAAGTGGGGTAACCGACATCCCCTGTGATCAGTGTTCGGCCTGTCAAAGCATCGACCAAGGACGTTTTCCAGATATGCTGGAAGTGGACGCGGCCACGAATACCAAAGTCGAGGAAATGCGGGAATTACTGGACAATGCCCAGTATCTGCCTGTGGTGGGACGCTTCAAGGTATACATCATCGATGAAGTACACATGTTGTCCCGTTCCGCCTTCAATTCCATGCTCAAAACCCTGGAAGAACCGCCAGAGCACGTGAAATTCATCCTGGCTACCAC
>DAIDKJ010000240.1 GCA_027450105.1 Ferrovum sp. | reverse complement strand
CATGGGGCTGATGGTGGCCATGATCGTACTGGCCGTGCTCATGCCCATCATCGA
Organism: Ferrovum sp.; assembly: GCA_027450105.1. Lineage (GTDB taxonomy): Bacteria > Pseudomonadota > Gammaproteobacteria > Burkholderiales > Ferrovaceae > JAJZHV01. The sequence goes on along the minus strand of DAIDKJ010000240.1, from coordinate 2,096 downwards.
AATCAATCAGATGGTTCATTGAAGGCGACCCTTGCCTGTGGGGGAGGAAGCGTGGGCGGGGTTTTGAACAGCACAGTGACGCATAGACCAACGCCCTCTGGCCCGGGGTGCAGCAAGACCTGGGCATGATGCCGCTGGGCAATGCGTTGCACGATGGACAGACCCAGCCCGCTGCCCTCTCCCTGATTGCCAGGAATGCGATAAAAGCGCTCCAGCACCCGGGCGCGCTCTGCCTGAGGGATTCCCGGTCCGGTATCGCACACATCCAGCTGGGTCATTTCCGGCTGAGAAAGGCTTACCTGCACAAACACCTGTCCGCCCTGCGGCGTGTAACGGATGGCGTTATCCAGCAGATTGCGCAACAAGATGCTCAAATGTCCGGCGTGACCGATGACTGGGCAATCTGGTCCCTCTGCCAGGCTCAGCTCGATCTGCCGTTGGTGCGCCAGTGGTTCCAGTTGTCCCAGGGTTTCTCCCGCCAAATGACGTAGCAGGACGCGTTGGTGCAAGGAGCTATCTTCCTCAGGGTCTACCCGCGCCAAAGTGAGGAGCTGTTCGATCAAATGCGTGGCCCGCTCCACTCCCAGCAACACGAACTGTAGGGCCGATTGGCGGCCAATCGTATCGGTGGCCCGCAAAGCTACCTGGGCCTGTGTTTTCAGCGCAGCCAGGGGAGTACGTAGCTCATGGGCGGCATCGGCGGTAAAACGCTTTTCCGCTTCGATGGATTGTTTGAGCCGGGCAAAGAGATCGTTCAGAGCGCTCACCAGCGGCATGACCTCGGTGGGGACATGCATGGCCAAAGGCTGCAGGCGCTGTGCCGAACGTTGCACGACCTCGCGCCGCAGCTGGCGCAAGGGGCGCAGCCCGGTTCCCACCGAAAACCAGATTTGCAACGTGAGCAAAGGGATGATGGTGAGGGTGGGAATCAGCATTTTGAGGGCAATCAAATGGGCTAATGATTCCCGGCTGGCCAGGGGTTCGGCCACTTGAATCATGAATTCGTGTTCGTTGTCCCAGCGGGTGAGTACCCGCCAAGCCTTGCCCCGGATCTTGGTATGTGAATAGCCCGTCAAGGATTCCGCCAGTGCTGTGCTAGGAGCGGTTTTGGAACGCACGACCAATCCGTGGCTGTCCCAGATCTGGTACATCAGGGTCTGTTCGTATTCATGGGCCACCGGCATCTCGTCATTGCCATGTTCTACGCGTTCGGCAATCTCGCGTCGGGCCATTCCGAGCAGTACATGGGCAGACTCAGCCAGTTGGGCATCGAACAGGGCGTCCAGTTCCTGCCGTGCAGCGGCGTGGGTAAAATACACTGCGGCACTGAGCGTAATGCCCGTAGCCATGGACAGCAGGAGCACAAGGCGCAGGCGCAAGGACTGCATGGAGAAACGGTCCAGCCAGGCCTGCAGGGAAAAGCGTCGGGGTATCACGGCTGTTTGTCGATGACATAGCCCACACCTCGCAGGGTGCGGATCAGTTGCGTGCCCAGTTTTTTGCGCAGATGATGAACATGGACTTCCACCGAATTGCTTTCCACCTCTTCGCCCCAGCCGTAGAGGCGTTCTTCCAGTTGCTCGCGGGACTGAACCCGTCCAGCGTGCAGCAGCAGTTCGTGCAACAGTGCGAACTCGCGTGCAGACAGCTCGACGGTTTGTCCCGCCAGTTGAACCTGACGGGCAGCCGGGTCCAGTACCAGATCACCGTGTTGCAGAAGGGGTGAAGCCTGCCCTCCAGCGCGCCGGGACAAGGCGCGCAGACGGGCAATGAGTTCATCCAGATCGAAGGGTTTGATCAGATAGTCGTCGGCCCCGGCATCCAGTCCGCTTACCCGGTCCACAACGGTGTCCCGTGCGGTGAGCACCAGTACGCTCACCCGGTTACCGCGCACGCGCAGCCATTTCAGGATATCCATGCCGGATACCTTGGGTAGCGCCAAATCCAGTACCACCAGGGCGTAATCTCCGGTTTCCAGGGACAGCTTGGCAGACTGTCCGTCCTGAACCCAGTCCACGGCATAGCCCGCCTGCTTTAAACCGGCGCGAATACCGTTCCCCAGCAGGGTGTCGTCCTCCACCAAGAGGAGCCTCATG
>DAIDKJ010000239.1 GCA_027450105.1 Ferrovum sp. | reverse complement strand
GGGGCTGTAGCGCGCAAATTTGCTCTCCACCTTGTCCCAATACTGGGTATGGCCACCTGCCATCAGACTGTTGTCCGTCAGGCGAAAGGACAGCAGCACCGCCTTCTTGAGCCATTGGTGCGTGATCCAGGTGTCTCCCTGTTTTTCGGCCACGCGCCAACGACCTGCGTCGAGGCCCTCCAGCACCTCTTCGATGGCCGCGTGCAGGCCCGTGGGCGGGTTGGCCCCGGTCCATTGGGTGCGGGTTTCGAAGGCGCTGTCGATCAGGGTTTGCAAAGGCGTCATGAAGAGGCTCCAGTGAGAGTGTGAGTATAGGTGATGAGGCGTTCGGCCGCCTCCAGGGTTTCTTCCAGCGATCCCACCAGTGCGATGCGAATGCGGTTTTGTCCCGGATTGAGCCCGTGGGCGGTGCGCGCCAGCAGGCTTCCGGGCAGCACGGCCACATGTTGGGTGCGCCACAGTTCGCGGGCAAACGTGGTGTCGGCAATGGGCGTGCGGGCCCAGAAATAAAACCCGGCCTCGGGTTGCTGCAAGGGCAAATGGGGGTGAACCTGCTCAAAGAAGCGCGTCATCTTGTCCCGGTAGCGGGCCCGGTTTTCCTGCACATGGGCCTCATCCTGCCAGGCGGCCATGCTGGCTGCCTGGATGGCCGGGTTCATGGCGCTGCCGTGGTACGTGCGATACAGGGCAAAGCGCTGGAGCAGGCGGGCGTCTCCGGCCGCGAAGGCGGAACGCAGGCCCGGCACGTTGGAGCGCTTGGACAGACTGCCCAGGGCCACCAGTCGGGCGTAATCCGTACGTCCCAGGAGTTGGGCGGCCTGCAAGGCGCCCAGAGGGGGTTGGTCCTCGTGGGGATAGATTTCCGAGTAACACTCGTCGCTGATGATGGAAAACCCGTAGTGATCGGCGCGCTCGAACAGATCCTGCCAGTCCGCCAGGCGCATGATACCGCCGGTGGGATTGCCGGGAGAACAGGTAAAGACCACTTCGGTGTGTTGCCAGATCTCCGGGGGAACACTGCGGTAATCCACGCGATAGTCCTGGTTGGGGTCGGCATTCACATACCAGGGCTGGGCACCGGCCAACAGGGTAGCCCCCTCGTAGATTTGATAAAAGGGGTTGGGGCAGACGGCACGCGCCGTGGGCCGATCGGGGTTGATCAGGACCTGGGCCAGGGAAAACAGCGCTTCGCGGCTGCCCAGCGTGGGCAGAACCTGGGTGTCGGGATTCAGGGTGGCGAGTTGAAAGCGGCGCTGGATCCAGGCAGCGATGATTTGGCGTAGTTCTGCCGAGCCCTTGGTGAGCGGGTAATGGGACAAGCCCTGCAGATGTTGCGCCAGGGCCGCCTGAATGAAGGGCGGCGTGGGATGACGGGGTTCGCCCACGGACAGGGCAATGGGCGCCAGCGCAGGGTTGGGAATCACGTCCTGCAGGAGTTGGCGCAGGCGCTCGAAGGGGTAGGGTTGCAGACGTTCCAGACGGGGATTCATGGGGAAGCGTTACCGGGTAATGGGTTGGGCGCCAGAAAAGGCCACGGGCGGCAGGGGTAGCGTGGGGACCCAACCGGGCTGGCGGTGTTCCACCAGAACGCTGGTGAAGATGCCACCACGCACATTCCAGCGGGCCAGCAGACGCATGAAGCGCGGTTGGGTCAGGGCTACCAGGTCGGCCAGGATGGCATTGGTCACGGCCTCATGAAAAGCACCCTCATTGCGAAAAGACCACAGATAGAGCTTCAGGCTTTTCAACTCCACATTCAGCGCCTCCGGAATATAGTCCAGGGTTAGGTAGGCAAAGTCGGGTTGACCGGTTTTGGGACATAAGCAGGTAAACTCTGGCAGGTCCATGTGGATGAGATAATCCCGTTCGGGGCTGGGGTTGGGAAAGGTCTCCAGTGCCCGGGAGGGTTGCGTGACCATTGGGGAGTCGTCCTATATGGGGTAAAATCGGCTCATTCTAAACTTTTTTATCTGCTGGCGTTCAATTGCACCTCAAACATATCAAGCTTGCGGGTTTCAAATCCTTTGCCGAACCTACACAGATTCCTGTATCCGGACGTCTGGTGGGGGTGGTGGGTCCCAATGGCTGTGGCAAATCCAATGTGATCGATGCCGTGCGCTGGGTGCTGGGCGAATCCCAGGCCCGTCAGTTGCGGGGCGA
>DAIDKJ010000238.1 GCA_027450105.1 Ferrovum sp. | reverse complement strand
CTGGTCGGGGTTGGCTTCCAGATGAAGCATGGCCTGGCGCAGATGCTCCACATCGCTGGGGGCAGTGAACAGCATATCCACTTTGCGTCGTTGATCGGTCGGTTTTGTGAGGGTTGCGTAGTCGATCAGCGCTTGGTTTGCATGCAGTTGCACGGCCATGGAGCGGTCAATGAAGAGATTCTGGGTGCCGGCAGAGCTATCGTCTACTGTTTGTTTCAGAAAATCATGGAGATCGATGCCTGTGCCAACTACGGCCCACACATGGCCCCCTTGTTTGACGGTTACATTGATCCAGACTTTGGTGTTACCCAAATGCACATCGGGGTCCACATTGACTTGATAGTCCCGCGCATCGGCCACCGTGGAAAAAAACCATGCGTCAGCCGCCTTCTGGCGCGCCAGGGTATAGCGCAGTGGTTGCCTGGCATATTGATTGGCCGCATCGTTGAAGTAGTAATGTCCGGATTGAACAAGGCCGGCAAAGTAACTGTGATCCTGAAACTTGAGGCGGTACTGTTCCAGTACCGCAAGCCCGTCCTTCAAGGACTGGGCGTCGTCCTCATGCAGGGCCATCTGGAGGATGGCGGGTTCCAGAGCCAGTTGTTTGGCCAGGGCGATTTCACGCAGCAAGGGTTGCAGGGTGCGTTGCTTGTCAAACAGAACTTGTTTGTTGGTAAGATGCGCACCCCATTGCCGGTTGATCTGATCTGCCAGATATCGGGAATAGATCTGGATGGTGGCCATGAAAGCGATAAAAATGATCGCCATCAAGATGAAAAAATGTGTCCTAAGCTTCATACCCCCTCAACACTCAACGGGGCCGCTGTGCATGGCCTTACTCTCCAGTACAGTAGGCATCCAGGGTTTCCGCTTCGTCGCTGAGCCATGGGGCGTCATCCAAGGGTTCCGCTTCGTCGCTGAGCCATGGGGCGTCATCCAAGGGTTCCGCTTCGTCGCTGAGCTATGAGGCGTCATCCGAGGTTTGCACACGGTTTCTACCCAAGGATTTGGCGCAATACAATGCAGAATCCGCCGCGGCAATGAGTTGGCTGAGATCGGTACCAATATGAGGTTGCAGCGAGGCCACCCCCACACTGACGGTCACCTGCCCCAAGGGGTCCTGCTGTGTGCAGCTCTCCACCTGCGCGCGTAACCGCTCGCCCACTAACCGGGCGGCCTCCAGCGTGGTTTCGGGGAGTATGACGGCAAACTCTTCGCCGCCGTAACGGGCGACCAGATCCCCCGAGTCGCGCAAGGTTTCCACCAAGGCATTGGAGACCTTCTTGATGCAGGCATCTCCCGCGGGGTGACCATGGGTGTCATTGTAGCGCTTGAAGTGATCGATATCGATCATGAGCAGAGCCAGCGGTGATTTATTGCGTATGGCGCGCCGAAATTCGGCGGCAATGGTTTCGTTGAACTTGCGCCGGTTGCCCACGCCGGTGAGCGCATCCCGGTACGTGGAGTCTCTCAGGCGGGCCGATTGGGTCCGCAACAGGGTTTCGCGCCGGGTGCTGGCGGTTACATCCTGAATTTGAACCAAACAGCGTTTTGGGGTACCAGGAATCGGGATGACATGGGTGAGTTGCGGCAAGCGCTGGTCGGTATGACGATGCTCCGGACGATGGTAGAGGCGTAATACCGGGACATTCAACCCGGGCGACAACAGGCTGGCCAGGCGGTGTTCCAGTGCGCAGCCAATAGCCCCTTCCAGGCGGCTGCCAGCCAATTCAGGAAAGAACTGGCCTGGCGTCTTGCCCAGAACACTGGCTGCAGGCAGGCCGCTGTGGCGTTCCATCCAGCGGTTCCAGAGCAGGATTTTCTGGTCATGGTTCAACACCAGAATGCCAATTTCCAGATGGTCTAGTAGCCAAGGTTGGTTTTCCCAGGGCAGTCCGTCCTTGATGTTCATTGCAGACCTTGCTCTTTCAAGTAGCGATTGAGGTATTCAATCAGTAGTTGCAGGGATTCCACACTGAGAAGGTACAACAGTTGTCCTTCGATCTGTTGATTCTGGATGCTCATTTGAACGTGCAGCACCAGGATGTGGTCCCGGCTGCCGGGGAACTGGAGGCTGAACAGGTCGCTGGCATGATATTGGTGACTGGGAAGTCCGCCAGTGAATTCTACGTGAAACAGGTCTGATAAAATACTGACACAGGCGTTGAGAATGAC
>DAIDKJ010000237.1 GCA_027450105.1 Ferrovum sp. | reverse complement strand
GACAGTCTTGGGTATGGATCAACAACCCCTGCCCTTTGCGAATGATACCGATAATGGGATCGCCGGGAATAGGGCGACAACAATGGGCGAATTGCACGGCAATTCCTTCACTGCCGCGTATGGTGATGGATTGTTGCCCCTCTGCAACCGGCAAATCCGAACGCGCCAGCAGGGTACGCGCCACCACCACGTTGAGACGGCGCCCTAAGCCAATGTCGGCCAGCACCTCGGCACGCGTTTTACAACGGTCCCCCTTGAGAAGTTGTTCCCATTGAGAATCACGAATACTCTCTGGCGCCGCTTTGAGCGCGCGCAATGCCTGATTGAGCAAACGCTGTCCCAGTTGCACCGACTCATCCAAGAGCATGGTTCGCAGATAATGGCGGATTTTCGATCTTGCTTTGGCCGTAACCACATAATTGAGCCATGCTGGATTGGGCGCTGCATTGTCTTCTGTGATGATTTCCACCCGGTCTCCATTGGACAAGGGGGTGCGCAAGGGGGCCAGTTCGTTGTTGACTTTCGCCGCCACGCAACGATGGCCCACATCCGTATGCACATCGTAGGCAAAATCCACGGGAGTAGCGCCTCGGGGCAAGGACTTGATATTGCCTTTGGGGGTGAACACGTACACCGCATCAGGAAACAGATCAACCTTGATATGCTCCAGAAATTCCACGGCATCGCCGCTCTCGCTTTGATATTCCAAAAGGGATTGCAGCCATTGATGGGTTTTTTGCTGCACATCACTCAAGGGAGTGTCCGAGGACTTATACAGCCAATGTGAGGCAACGCCGGCTTCTGCAATTTTATGCATCTCGTGCGTGCGTATCTGGATTTCGATGGGCGTTCCAAAAGGGCCAAACAGGGTGGTGTGCAAGGACTGGTAGCCATTGGCTTTGGGAATTGCAATGTAATCCTTGAATTTTCCGGGAATCGGCTTATACAGCGTATGCAGAGCGCCCAGGGCCAGATAGCAGGCCGGAACGTCTTTCACCAGAATGCGAAACCCATAAATATCCAGAACCTGAGAAAAGGACAGGGATTTATCCAGCATTTTGTTGTAGATGCTGGAGAGATGTTTTTCTCGACCGGTGACTTGAGCCTCAACCCCAAAAGAAATCAGCCTGGGGTCGAGGGCCGTCAAAATCTTGTTCACTACTTCCCGGCGATTGCCCCGAGCAGCTTTTATCGCCTTGCTCAAAACCTGGTAGCGATTGGGAAAAAGAAACCTGAAGCCCAGATCCTGCAATTCCTGAAATACCGTATGCAGCCCCAAGCGGTTGGCGATTGGACTGTAGATATCCAAAGTTTCCCGAGCAATACGACGTTGTTTGTCACTGCTCATGGCATCGAGCGTACGCATATTGTGCAGGCGATCTGCCAGTTTGATCATGATGACGCGCACATCGCGCGCCATGGCCAGGAGCATTTTTCGAAAATTTTCCGCCTGGGCTTGCTGCTCGGTTTGGAACTCCAAGCGATCCAGTTTGCTTACTCCATCCACCAATTCGCTCACCGACTTGCCAAACTGCCGCAAAATGTCACCCGCAGTCAGCGCGGTATCTTCCACGGTGTCATGCAACAAGGCCGCTATCAGGGCCTGAGCATCCAGATGCCATTCCGCCAAAATGGTGGCCACAGATAGGGGGTGGGTGATGTAGGGATCGCCAGACTTTCTGAATTGCCCTTCATGGGCCCGAAACGCCATTTGAAACGCACGCTCAAGGGCTTCCAGGTCCGCGTGACGCAAGTAGCCGGAGGCTACCGCAAGCAACGGCTCGGACGTGACCTGCGTGGGAATCTGTGCCGGTGCGGGGGTGGCCACAGTTCCCCGGGAGGTCAGACGGGAACCTTGTTCAGGATATCGAGCCCAATCTTACCCATGGCGATTTCCCGCAGGGCAATGACCGTGGGCTTATCCTTGTTGGACTCCACCAGTGGCGTAGCGCCGGAAGCCAGTTGTCGCGCCCGGTAGGTTGCCGCCAGGGTGAGTTCAAACCGGTTATGAATGGTACCGAGTGCGTCGTCGACAGTAATACGGGCCATGAAAATTCCTTAGTGACGGTTTATCGGGATGGATTGCGAATCAAGTCCGCGTAACGGGGGTACTGCCTGGAACGCCGGCAACGGGAGGCGCGAACGATGGCAGTCAGATCCTTGGCGGCTTCGGTGAAATGATC
>DAIDKJ010000236.1 GCA_027450105.1 Ferrovum sp. | reverse complement strand
AAGTGTGCGCGCTTTGGCGGCACGTCCGGATCGAGCCCAGCCCTCCATGGAAGAGGCGTTCATCACCCTCATTCAGCAGCATGAATCCCCCTTGCGCCGCGCCTCATGATCACTGCGCAACGCTTGCACGCCCTGGTACGCAAGGAGTTTTTGCAAATCCTGCGGGATCCCTCCGCCATTGCCATTGCCTTTGTGCTACCGGTATTTTTGCTGTTTCTGTTTGGCTATGGCGTCTCGCTGGATGCTCATCATGTCCCTGTGGCCGTGGTGGTGGAACAACCCACCCAGGAAACCAATGAATTCGTGGCCGGTTTGAGTCAGTCCACGTATTTTCAGGTCCAACCCTTCACCCAGCTGGCCGCAGCCCGCGGTGCCCTGATGCGCCATGAGGTCGAGGGCGTCTTATGGTTACGCAGCGACTTCACCCGCGCGCTCCTGCAACAACGCAGTGCGCCCTTCGGCATTCTGGTCAATGGGGTGGACGCCAATACCGCACGCCTGCTGGAGGGCTATCTGCAAGGTGTGTGGCTAACCTGGTTACAACAGCAATCCACCCGTTCGGGCCAGGTCCTGCACCTTCCTGCCACGCTGGAAAACCGGATATGGTTCAATCCGGCTCTGCGCAGTCGCAACTATCTGGTGCCGGGTTTGATTGCCGTCATCATGACCTTGATCGGCGCCTTGTTGACCGCCCTGGTGGTGGCTCGGGAATGGGAACGGGGGACCATGGAAGCACTGATGGCCACCCCGGTATCGCTTCTGGAACTGTTACTGGGCAAACTGATCCCTTATTTTCTCATGGGCATGGGCGGCATGGCCCTGTCCGTTTGCATGGCCCTGTGGCTGTTTGACGTCCCCCTACAAGGCAGTCTGGGCCTGTTGATTCTGGCTTCCGCACTGTTTTTACTGGTGGCCCTGGGAATGGGACTGTTGATTTCCACCGTGGCACGCAATCAGTTTGTGGCCGGGCAAATTGCCATCATCGTCACATTTCTGCCTGCTTTCATCTTGTCCGGTTTCATCTTTGATATCGGTTCCATGCCCGAACCCATCCAGGTCATGACACATGTGGTCGCTGCCCGATACTTTGTGGCCCTGTTGCAAACCCTGTTTCTGGCCGGTAACGTGCCCGGGGTCATCTTCACCAACGCCGGTGCCCTGCTACTCATGGCGCTCATTTTCTTTGGTTTGACCTGGCGGCAATCGCGCAAAAGGCTGGACTGATGCTGGCACGCATCTGGGCACTACTCATCAAGGAATTCCTGGCCCTGCTCAAGGACAAGGCTAGCCGGGTGGTATTGATCGGACCCCCTTTCATTCAACTTCTGGTGTTTGGATATGCGGCCTCCTTCGACCTCAACCAGATTCCCTACGCCGTGTACAACGAAGATCCCGGAGCCGTTGGGCGCACCCTTCTGGGTTATTTTGAAGGCTCGCCCACCTTTCATCAGACGGTCTTCATCAGTCATGAATCCCAGATCGCACCCTTGATCGATAACCAGAAAGTCCTGCTGGTGCTGCATGTGGCGCCGCACTTTACCCAGGACATCCTGGCACATCGGTCCGGCCAGATTCAGGTGCTCATCGATGGGCGTAATTCCAATACGGCGAGCATCGCCCTGAATGATGTCAGTGCCATCATCAATCAGTTCAATCAGGACTGGATGGCCCAATACGGTTGGGCGGCACCTCCCGCGCTCCCGGAAATCAGAGCCTGGTATAACCCCAATCTGATTTCGCGCTGGTTTATCGTCCCGGGCATCGTGGCCTTGCTGACACTGGTGGTGACCTTGCTGGTCACGGGCCTGTCGGTGGCCCGGGAGCGCGAAATGGGAACGCTGGACCAATTGCTGGTCAGTCCGTTGCGTCCGCTGGAAATATTGCTGGGAAAAGCCTTGCCAGGGTTCATCATCGGCCTACTGGAAGCCGGGCTCATTTCCACCTTGGTGGTGGTCTGGTTTCATGTCCCCTTCACTGGCAGCCTGCTCGCCCTGATATTGGGCATCGTCCTGTTTTTATGGGCGGCCATCGGCCTTGGCCTGATGATTTCCTCTCTGGCCAACACCCAGCAACAGGGGCTGCTGGGGGTATTCCTGTTTTTGGTTCCGGCAGTCATCCTGTCCGGGTTTTCCACCCCCATTGCCAATATGCCAGAACCGGTGCAATGGCTCACGTTCCTCAATCCCATGCGGTATTTT
>DAIDKJ010000235.1 GCA_027450105.1 Ferrovum sp. | reverse complement strand
ACAGAAAGCGTACTGCGCAGGGCAATGTTCTGTGCCAGGGTATCGCGCCAGCTTTCGATCTCCTCCAGAAATGCGTTGTCCACCTCGGCGGTGCCGCGCTTGGCCTTGTGGGATTCGGCGTATTTGTCGAAGGAGCCTTTGAGGATGGCGTTCTTGGAGAAGATCGCGACGATCTCGTCCCATTTTTCAACATACTGCCGGAAGGTGTAATACTTGACGCGTGCCTTGTCGGCTCGGTCTTTCTGGTCCGGCTTGATGCGGCAGTCATAGACCGCCAGTTCATCGAAATCGGTAACAATGGAGAGCGGCAACTTGGCCGACCAGGCGTAACGCCGCACTTGGAAGGCCGGGGCCGGATCGTCCTTGATACAAATGGAGGGTTTCTTGGCTTCAACAAAGAACTTGCGCTGACCGCCGATGCGGAAGGAGTAGTCGGGCGCCTTGGTGATGCCCCCTACCTTGACGGCATCCTCATGGATCACGTCCTTGTACGCCTCGGCATTACCCTCGCGGTTGTTCACATCCCATCCCAGGGCCTCAAAGAAAGGATCTATGAACTCCCTCCGTACCTGGGTTTCGTTATAGGAGCCGGATTTGTAGGCGTCAAGATTGCGCTCAAAGCGTTCCACCAATTCAAGGATTATCTGCGGTGCGGGCATGGCAATTCCTTGGCACACTGAGAATATTCAACAGAATTGAGGCGGGATTATAAAGGATTTTTCACCGATTTACAGCAAAGAATACCCTGTCTGTCGATGGAGCACAGCAGAGTGTGTGGGATGTGATCGGGTAGGAGGCGGGATTACTCCCGCCGTCCTCCCACACCACCGTGCGAACGGTTCCGTATCGGGCTTTGAAGATTCGTGCCTTCTCGCCCGGATGTGACTGCCTCGTATGCGATTCCTGTTCGTCGGGCCAGGACTTTGCTTACAGCTTCCTTCAGATTCCGGGTCGCCCCGGACACCCTTGCTGTTCGGCTATCGGTTCCCACCATCAGGGTACGAAGAGGACTTGCACCTCCAAATCACCAATCAGGCACCATACCTGACTGGATGGCGCTTACGCGCCACGCGCCATGCCTGGCGCACCACACGAAAAAAGCCCCTCTTGCAAGGGGCTTTCATCGACAGTGATTTTCGTAAAAGGTCAAAAGCCCAGATCCGCATTCACCACCAACACCCGCACGTCCGTAAAACGGGGCCTGCGGTCGATGATGGTGGTCACCCGGCAAAGCCGGTCGGGAGAGTTGCAATTGCTGCAGAAACCGGTGCGGGCACAGGGGGTATTGAAATTGAGCCGCTTGGCGTTGGGGGGCGTGGCCCATCCCTTGACGCGGGTGATGGCATCCTGGGCTGTACCGTCCACCAGCTTGTTGCGGCCGGCCACCACGATCACCTTAGCCGGACCGAAGAACATGGCCGCTGCCCGGTTGCCTGTGGCGTCGATGTTGACCAGCTCCCCGTTCAGCGTCAATGCGTTGCAGCCGCAGAGAAACAGGTCGCAGGTCAGCTGGCGACGCATGATCACCAGCCGTTCCTCGATCGACAGGGAGTAATTGCCGTGGTTAAGGATCTCCTTGCCCTGTTCCCGCAGACAGCCCTCCACCCCCAGGCCGGCAATGGTCATGGAGCCGCCGAATCCGATACTCCGGGCATCGACTGCCTCGTTCACGATGTACTCGAAGGCATCCCGCGGCGCGGGGCAGTAGATCGCGCTGAAACCATTCAGGCCCAGCGCTTCCACCGCCTTCTGGCATTTTTGTTCATGGGTCCAGGTTACCATTTCTTCGGCTGTGCTCATGGTTACTTCTCCATTTCTAATGGTTTTTGTCATAGTGGCGCAGAGACACGGGGAAAAACCGGAAATATTCGATTTCGCCTACTTCAGCACCTTGATGGATTTGATCACCACCTGTTGTACGGGCACATCGGCCATGCCGTGGGCAAAGCCGGTTTTGGCCGCCTTGATCCGGTCAACCACGTCCATCCCCTCAACCACCTTGCCGAAAACGGCATAGCCGTAGCCATCCGGGTTGGGGCGATTGAGCATATCGTTGTTCGCCACGTTGATGAAAAACTGGGAGGTGGCGCTGTCCGGCGCGCCAGTGCGCGCCATGGCGATGGTCCCGCGCAGATTTTTGAGTCCGTTGGCGGCCTCGTTCTTAATGGGCGCGTTGGTCGGCTTCTGCCTGAAATCGGCACTGAAGCCG
>DAIDKJ010000234.1 GCA_027450105.1 Ferrovum sp. | reverse complement strand
ATAGGGATTGAAACCCAACCCCAGAGATTCCACGAAGTGGCGGCTAAGGGAGGGCCAATCCACATGGGGGAAAGCACAGAGATGAGCATTGTAGTTGCCCACAGCACCATTGAATTTGCCCAGCAGCACGATCTGACTCAGGCCCTTGCGCTGGCGTTCCAGACGCGCCACTACGTTGGCCAGTTCCTTGCCCAGGGTTGTGGGCGTGGCCGTTTGACCGTGGGTGCGCGCCAACATGGGAACGGCTGCCAATTGGTGGGCCATGGTCGTCAAGCGCTGCAGCAAGGCATCGAGGGCGGGCAACAGCACGGTGTGGCAGGCTCCGGAGAGCATGAGGGCATGGGACAGGTTATTGATGTCTTCTGACGTACAGCCAAAGTGGATGAATTCAGCGGCCGCCACGACTTCCTGATTGCTGGAGAGTTTTTCTCGCAACCAGTATTCCAGGGCTTTTACATCATGATTCGTGCGCTCCTCGATGGCCTTGATCTGGGCCGCGTCACTTTCGGTAAAATGGTGGACCAGTTGGTCCAGTTGTTCCTGGGTGTCCTGTGAGAACGGGGATAGCTGAGGGATGTCTGGATGTTCTGCCAGGGTTTTTAGCCAGGCCACCTCCACCAGAGTACGAAAACGAATCAGGGCGTATTCGCTGAAGAATGGGCGCAGGGCGTGTACACGCTTGCTGTATCGGCCATCGAGAGGAGAAAGGGCGGTAAGGGAAGCGATTGGCATGAATGACCCTGACGAACAAACCAAAGGCGGAATTCTACCGTAAATCACCCTGCTCGGTGAGTCAGTTACCGGAACGAGAGCGTATAAATTGTAGTCAGATGTATAATCATCCCTTCTTTGACGGAGAGAAATGCATGAAATTACTTGGAACCATCACCAGTCCCTATGTGCGCAAGGTACGCGTTTGTTTGCTGGAAAAAGACGTGGCCTTTGAGTGGGTTGCAGATAGCCTGCTGGGAACTCCCGCGCTGATCGAGGCTTACAATCCGCTGGGCAAGGTGCCTGTTCTTGTGCTGGACGACGGGTTTTGTCTGATGGACTCCCAGGTGATCACCGAATTTGTGGATACGTTGGCGCCGTCCCCCCAGATGATCCCAACAGATTTGCAGGCCCGCATGGCCGTACGGCGCTGGGAAGCCCTGACTGACGGCCTGGTGGATGCGGGGGCCTCTGTGGTGATGGAATTGCGTCGTCCTGAAAACGAACGCAGCCCCGCCTGGATCGAACGCCAGCGCGCCAAGATGGATCGCACACTGGCCTATCTGGAGCAGGCCTTGGGGCAGCGGGCCTGGTGTACAGCCGAGCAAATGAATCTGGCCGATATCGCCACGGCCACCAGTTTACTGTGGATCGATTTTCGGTTTCCCGATTTGCCCTGGCGTCAGCGTCACCCCCAGTTATCCCGGCTGGTGGACACCTTGGCCCAACGTCCTTCGTTTCAGGCGACGCGGCCCAATTCCTGAAGCCGCCAGTTCTTCATTCCGAGGAGGCGATGATGCCTCCACCCAAACAAACCTCACCCTGATAAATCACGGCGGACTGACCCGGGGTGACGGCCCATTGGGGTTGATCAAACCGGAGTTTCAGGTGTTGGGGGGAGGGTGATTCCAACGTGCAGGGGGCGTCACTCTGGCGGTAACGGTTTTTGGCGCCGAATGGTCCCTGCGGCGGCGCGCTCCCTGCAATCCAGCTCAGTTGCTCCACCTGTACCGCCTGACTGTACAGGGCCGGATGGTCGTGACCCTGCACCACGGTCAGAAGGTTTTTCTGTAGATCTTTGGCGGCGACAAACCAGGGCTCTCCCGGACCACCAATGCCCAGTCCCTGGCGCTGTCCCAAGGTGTAATACATCAACCCTTGGTGTGTTCCCATGATCTGGCCTGTGGGGGTTTGCATCAATCCGGGAGTGATGGGCAGATAGCGTTGCAGAAACTGACGAAAAGGGCGTTCGCCAATGAAGCAAATGCCGGTGCTATCCTTTTTGGCGGCAGTGGGAAGTCCGGCTTGTCGGGCCAGGGCGCGAACAGCGGATTTTTGCAACTCGCCTACCGGAAACAAAGTGCGTGCCAGTTGGTGTTGATTGAGGCGGTACAGAAAGTAGCTCTGATCCTTACCGGGGTCCAGTCCGCGCAGCAACTGGACTCCTGTGGGTCCATGGCGCAGGCGCGCATAATGCCCCGTGGCAATGAAGTCGGCCCCCAGGGCCAGAGCATGGTCTAGAAATGCCTTGAATTT
>DAIDKJ010000233.1 GCA_027450105.1 Ferrovum sp. | reverse complement strand
CTCTCCGTTCTGCTGGCGTTGCTGCTGGAACAACGCCGTCCACCTTTGGCTCAAGCCAGAATTCGCGCCTACTTCGAACGCTGGACCTTGTTTTTGGATGATCAGTTCAACTCTGGGGAACGCCATCACGGAATGCTGGCCTGGCTGCTGGCCGTATTTCCGGTGCTGGGGGTAGCTCTGGGGCTGAACGCCCTTCTGACACACTGGGTGACGGGTTTTTCCTGGCTCCTCAATGCCTTGGTGTTGTGGTTACTCCTGAATTTTCGGACCACCCTGGCAGACTTGACTGCCCTGCAACAACGTTTGCGCCCTTCAGGCCAGGAGCGGAATCTGGCGGAACCCCAGCGGGAAGACGCCGCAGGAGAAACCACCTTGGCGATTGCTGCAGGGATCGAACAAGCGCTCATCGCCATACACACCCAGTTACTGGCCGTGTTGTTCTGGTACTTTTGGCTCCCCGGGTGTAGCGGTGCGTTTTTATACTGGATGGCCCACGAATTGAACCAACGTTGGGGAACCAACACCGACTCCAATTTTGGTCATTTTTCGCGCCGCGCTTTTGAATGGCTGGACTGGATTCCTCTGCGACTAACGGCGCTGGCTTTTGCCATTGTCGGCAACTTCGAAGACTCTCTATTTTGCTGGCGAACCCAGGCTTCCACCTCCACCAGTACCCAGCGTATCGTTCTGGCCAGCGCCGCAGGCGCACTGGGTATTCGTTTGGGAGATGCCTCTTCTTCCCAACGGCTCTTGGAGGGACTGGAGCTGGGTGTGGGCGAACTCCCTGAAATCGATCATCTTCGCAGCGCAGAAGGAATGATCTGGCGCACGGTGATTCTGTGGCTATTGCTGATGAGTATGTTATCGGTTGCGGCGCTAGTAGGCCATTGAAAAGCTTCCGCTGAAGAAAGATGAGGGGCTCAGCGGCCGCGCAGGAACAAACGGTCTAACTCTGCCAAGCTCATTTGGCGCCAGGTAGGGCGTCCGTGGTTGCATTGATCGGCGCGTTCTATCTCTTCCATCTGTCGGAGCAGCGTGTTCATTTCGGTGATGGTCAGCGTTTGATGGGCTCGAACAGCCCCGTGGCACGCCATGGTAGCCAGACATTCGTTGCGCCGCTCCTGTGCCACGCGCGAGGTCCCAAACCGATCCAACTCGCCCAACACTTCTTGGACCAGTGCTATAGGGTCGGCGTGATGCAACAGCGCAGGGAGGGATCGGATCCCGATGGTCTCTGGCCCCATGAGTGTTAAATGGAAACCCCATTGCGCCAGCAACTGCTCATGTTCTTCCAGTAGAGCAATCCACTTGGGCTCGGCGCGGAAAGTGACTGGAACCAATAAGGCCTGAACCTGCAGTTGTTCCTGATCCATTCGTAATTTGAGTTGCTCGTAGAGGATACGCTCGTGAGCGGCATGAATATCCACCAGAATCAATCCCTGCTGGTTTTGGGCCAGCAAATAGATTCCGTGTAACTGCGCCAGGGCAAAGCCCAGAGGAGGAATCGGGGATTGGGGTGGGGACGGACTAACCGAAGCGCTGCTCTGGGTGCTGGGAAGTGATGCCGCAAGCGGTCCAAACAATGCAGCATGAAAACGATCCGGTTCCCCAATGGCCAACGACTGTTGGCGTGGCGTCACACTCTCCTGTTCTGCTTGGGAGGTCTGTGCTACAGAGGAATAGCCACTATTTCTTGGTGCCAGAGTAGACCAATGCATGGCCCGATCTGAAGGCTGTGTTTCGCCCACAGTCTCCGGAGCAACCCCGCTAGCGGGAGAAGTCGTCGAGAGTGCTTTGCTCAGACACTGGAACATAAAACGGTGCACCGCCTGGGATTCTCTAAACCGAACTTCGGTTTTGGCAGGATGCACGTTCACGTCCAAGGCTTCTGGATCGAGCCGCAAAAAAAGCACATACGCTGGATGCCGCTGGTGATGCAATACATCCTGGTAGGCTTGGCGGATGGCGTGGGATAGGAGTTTATCCCGCACAAAGCGGCCGTTGACGAAGAGCGTCTGGGTATCGCGCGTGGCACGCTGATAGGTGGGACGGGCAATCCACCCCGCAAGACCCAAAGGCCCTGCTGCTTCATCCAGGGGCAGAGCCGCCTGGAAAAACTCTTCGCCCAGCAGGCTTCTCACCCTCAGCGTCAAATCCGCCGCAGGCCAATGACGAATGATCCGACCGTTATGGTGCAGGCGAAATCCGACTTGTGGGAAGGCCAAAGCCAAGCGTTGCAATACCTCTTCACA
>DAIDKJ010000232.1 GCA_027450105.1 Ferrovum sp. | reverse complement strand
ATAAGACGCATTCTCCGCAGTCGCAAGTTATTACCTGTATCATCTCAGCCCCTGGAATCTGTCGGGGCGGCGCCAGGCAGCCGTCTATACAGAAGGGATGACGTAGGATTTTTCGCGGAACAGCCGCAAACTGGCTTCCACCACGGCGGGATCATAGAGAATCCCCTTGTTGCGTTCAATTTCTTCCAACGCGGCCGCAGTTCCCAAAGAAGGCCGGTAAGGGCGGTGCGAGGACATGGCCTCCAGAACGTCGGCAACGGCCAGAACCCGGGCGCCCAAGATGATTTGCCCCCCTTTCAGTCCATTGGGGTACCCCGAACCGTCAAGGCGTTCATGGTGTTGACAGATGATTTGGGCAATGGGCCAAGGAAAATCGATGTCCTTCAGGAGTTCGTAACCCACCTTGGGGTGCTGTTGTACCATTTTTAGCTCGTGGCTCGAGAGCTTGGCGGGTTTGACCAGAATTTCCGCAGGGATTTGAATGTCTCCCACATCATGAATCGAGGCGGCCAAATACATGCCATGAATGTCGTTTTCCGGTAGACCCATTTCCTGTGCAATATCCGCAACCAGGCGGGCAACCCGGCGTTGATGTCCTGCGGTATAAGGCGAGCGAATTTCGATCATGGCTGCTAAAACCTGCACGGTTTTTTCCATGCTCTGCAGGAGAGTATCGATAGACCGAATCTTTTGCTGTTCGGACAACAGCGCGTCCTGAACACGTATCCGTTCGTTTTTTTCGCTGATCAAATCCAGGCTACGCGAGGTGAGAGTGGCATACATCTCTAGCACCGTATCCACATAGGTCTGCATGAGACCACTCATTTCCTGAGCAGCTTGCCGTTTTGCAGCATCCATTGGGATTCCCGCTTGGGTGGCTAGAACCACCTTGGCCATGTGTCGATCGCTGTCCAGAATATGTTGCAGGAGCCAATTGACCAGGAACTTGAGAATCTCTTCCAACACTTTGGCCTTGGAAACCTGATCCGTTGCGTCTTTGATTTCCAGGATACTGGGCAGGAAAGCATCATGGGAATTTTTGTGGTTGACCAGCATGGGGTCATTTTTGAAAACCGGGTTCCAGATTTCTTCTTCCGATTTGAAATGGTACACGGCGTAGGCAGCCAATTCGTTCAAGGTGTCATTGAGTAAATCCGCGGTGTCGTTTTGCGAAAGGTGCGTGGCCAAGGTGTTGATCAACGACACCAGGCGCACATGTTGCTCGTCAATTGAGGAGATGCCTGTGGAAAAATTATCGTTCCACGGAAAAATTTCGAAGCGCGCTGGTTTTGACATGAGGATATGGTTGGGTAAGGGTTTTGGGTCAAGGTTTCAACGAGGGGAGCAGCAAGCACCGAAACGTGTTGGTCCTTTATACGGATACGTACGGGGCTGACTCGAAGCGCTTTTCTCCAGATCGAACGGTTGAACACAACGCAATGGAGATAGTATACAGGGGTGGATGGGGCATGGGTGCAAAGGAAGGTCCTGCTCAAGGTTTTTGGTTTGCGCATGAAGGCCATTTCGCATGAGGGAGCATCGTTACACCCCGCCACTGTTCACGCATCGACCAAATTTATAACTGAAATCCAATGGTTCTGGCCAAACCTTCCCGGATACGCACCACTCGTCCCGGATGAGCGGTGCAATAAGGGCGCCCGCGCTGCTGATGGGTATTAAACCACTGTTCCAGCCATTGAATATCCTGGGCATCATAAAACGCCGCCATCATTTCAAAATTTAAGAACAAGCTGCGTCCATCCAGATTCAAGGAGCCGCACAGCGCCAGATCCTGGTCCATGATGATGAGTTTGGTGTGTATCATTTGCGGATAAACGACGATATGCGCGCCAACCCGATGCAGTTCCCGGAGGGCTGATTCGCGCGCCCAATCGGCCAGATGATGATTGGATTGCTGGGGAATGATCAGGGTCAGCGCCACACCGCGCCGACAGGCCAGGCACCAGGCTGCCAGAAGGGCTTCATCCGGAACGAAGTAGGGCGTAACGGCCAGAATTCGATGTTGCGCCTGGAATGCCCCCGTCAGGAGCAGGTCATGCAAGGTGTCATCGGGCAGGTTTGGACCGCTGGGAATGATCTGGGTCAGGTGCCCTTCCATCACGGATTGAGTTGGCGGTTGGGAGAATGGCTGGGGTTGAGGTCCTGACAGATCGATGCCATTGGCCATATTCCAGTCATTTTCAAACAATGCGCTGGCTTGGCAAGCCGAATGTCCCCGAAGGACGAAGCTCAGGTCCACCCAAG
>DAIDKJ010000231.1 GCA_027450105.1 Ferrovum sp. | reverse complement strand
CCCAGCTTGATCCCCTTGATACCCAGAGCCAGCAGGGAAAGGTGAATGGCGGTAGCCTTTTGTTCAAACCAGGAGAGCATGATCGACAACGGCAGGTCATTGACCCCACAATTGAATGCCTCGGCCAGGGCACCCGCTACCCGGATGGCGGAGTGGGCATCATTGCACTGGCCTATATCCAGCAGGCGGGGGATGCCTCCAATATCTCCGAATTCATGCTTGTTGAATCGATACTTACCGCATCCCAGGGTCATCACTACCGAATCGGCGGGGGCATTATCCGCCACCTCCGTGAAGTAGTTGCGCGCCGGAGAAACACCATCGCACCCACCGACGAGGAAGAAGTGGCGAATATCTCCGTGTTTCACCGCATCGACGATTTTATCCGCCACACCCAGGAGAGTGTGATGCCCAAAACCGATGGTGATACGCTGCTCTTTTGCATCGGCAGTAAATCCCGGTAATGCCTTGGCGGCCTGGATCACCGGGGTGAAATCCCCATTGTCGATATGGCGGACGCCGGGCCACCCCACTGGGCCAAGGGTAAAAATTCGATTTTTATAACTTCTGCCCGGCTCAATGATACAGTTGGAAGTCATGACAATGGGCCCAGGGAAATCTGCAAATTCACGCTGCTGATCTTGCCATGCTCCCCCTAGATTCCCGGCCAGATGAGGGTATGCCTTGAGCAAGGGATAGGCGTTGGCTGGCAACATCTCCCCATGGGTGTAAACATTGATCCCCTGATCCTTGGTCTGCTCCAGGATTTGTTTGAGATCATGGAGATCGTGACCGCTGACCAGGATTGCCTTGCCCTGGATCGGGGAGATGCGCACAGAGGTAATTTCCTGCGCTCCAAAACTGTCCGTATTGGCAACGTCAAGCAACTCCATCACCTTCAGGTTCAAACGGCCGACTTCCAATGATTCTTCCAACATTTCATCGAGGTCCGTTGGATTACTTGCCAAGTAGTCCAGGATTTCCTCTGCCTGCGCATCGACTTCGTCGCTCTGATAACCCAGGACGCGGGCATGTTGAGCATAAGCGGCTACGCCTTTCATGCCGTAGAGGATGAGGGCACGAGCACCGATCACATCGGATCCGAGATGTTCTACGTCGGCGTTTATGGCGACGCTAGGGGCTTGACGCAGCAGTTGTTCCAGACTATCGGCAGGTTGGAAGAGGGCCGGACCGGACAGGATTTCGGGAGTCTTGCCCTGCTCTCGCGCCGCTTCCTCGTACAATAATTTGATCCGTTCACGCCTTTTGCTGGCCTCCTGGATCAGGTGGACAAAACGTGTGGCAGTGAAGTTCACATTGGTGAGCGTGGTGAAAAGCCCATAAAAAATGAAGTCGTCCGTACGTCTGTCGGCAACACCCATCGCCCGCGCCCGGCGCGCATACTGGGCAATGCCCTTCATAAGGTGCGTGAGAATGTCCTGCAGACCGGCAGTGGCCTCATCCTTGCCGCACGTTCCCGGCTCACTGGTACAGCCTATTCCGGCGGGGCTGCGGGTGGTTTGTTCGCATTGATAGCAAAACATCATGGTGTCTCCTGAGGTTGTGGTGCTTGTTTGTCAACAATATCTGCTGTGATCAGGACCATCCTTGATTTCAATCAAGTGGCTGCGCCACTTCCTCATGATCGTCGACGGGAAACCCTAAGCAAAAGACAGGCGATTGACCCTGCCCGGAGATTCGGCGTAACGTATTTAACGTCACACTACGCTCCGCCTATCCCGATCAATTGTCTGGAATCCGGCGGCTGAATCCGCCTGCGAGACGCCACCCGCAGGCACATAACAGGCTGAGTTATGGTCCGTAAAAGCCGCATCATGGGGTAAAGATGGTTTTAGACACAGTTTTGTTCGCCCAAAAGCCAGATTGATGACAATCGGCCAAGTAGAGTTAACAGAAATGGAGCGATTGCGCCGAACAGAAATATTCTCTGTCTGGTCGGATGAGGACCTTTCGCATTTATTTAAGGGCGCACGTGTTCTGGAGATGAGTGTCGGGCAAATCCTTTTCCTTGAAGGCGATGCGGCTACCGCTTTCTATTTTCTTCTGGATGGACAAGTGAAGCTGGTGACGTCGGCTGCTGACGGCCACGAGAAAATAGTTGATATTTTGCAAGGCGGAGACCTTTTTGCCGAAGCTGTAGCTTTTTTGGGATATCGTTATCCTGTGCAGGCAATAGCGGCCATGCCGAGCCGGGTTCTGGAAATTCCCCTTACGATATTTCTCGTCACCCTACAGCAGCATCAGGAGCTGATGCTG
>DAIDKJ010000230.1 GCA_027450105.1 Ferrovum sp. | reverse complement strand
TTTTTCGATTTCAAAAAAGATGTTGCGACCGAACACTATTTCAAGAGCAATTACATCCCCGGCGCTGGCGATGCCCTTGTTTCGGAGCATGCCCTACTCGATGCCTTTTCAGAATTTTCCAATATGGTCTGCGGCGAAGTGAACCGCGGCCTGTCACAGCACTTCAAACACGTGGGCATGTCCACTCCTTTTTCAATCGCTCCGGGATGCTTGCCTTTCATTGCCACATTAAAGCAGGCCCGCATACTTTCTTTTCAGGTAGTCATCGATTCCAATATCGAATTTGTGGTAACTTCCTGTATTTGCGCTGATCCATCCGCAACGATTAATTTTCTGATCCAGGAAAACCATCTCGCTTCCGTAACCACCGGTGATCTGGAGCTGTTTTAATCTCGCCATGTTCATTTTTATCTGATCGTTTTGTCCTTTCCATGATGCTTTTCCAGACCTCGTGGTCCATGTATTTCGATTTATACTACTGATGCAGAAACACGCGCGGGACCATGGGTGCCAATGGTCTCGTCAAGTGCTTTGTCCACCCAACCATTCATCCAGGAAGGATCCTCTGCCATGACCTCTTCTGCTCATGATGTTGTCGATACCATCATTCAGTCGCGTTATTCGTGTCGGGCCTTCCTACCGACTCCCGTGCCCCGATCCACCATCGAAGATATCCTGCGTGTGGCCTCCCGGGCCCCTTCCGGAACCAACATTCAACCCTGGAAAGCCTGGGTCCTCATGGGCAAAAAGAAGGATCTCCTGAGCGAACGTCTGGTTGCCGCCTTTGACGACCCGGAAGAAGCCTCCACACATAGCGAGCCCTATGACTACTACCCCGAAAAATGGATCCCTCCCTATATCGACCGCCGCCGCAAGGTTGGTATTGCCCTATACAGTCTGCTGGGAATCGAGAAAGGGGATGCCAAACGAATGCACGAACAGCATGCCCGAAACTACAAATTCTTCGATGCCCCAGTAGGGTTGATCTTTACGGTGGAGCGCATCATGGGGCGCGGCAGCTGGCTGGATTACGGCATGTTTCTGCAAAACCTCATGCTGGCCGCGAAAGCCAGAGGACTGGACACTTGTGCCCAAGCCTCGGTGAATCAGTTTCACCGAATCATCCGGGAACAGTTGGATATTCCCCCTAACGAAACAGTGCTCTGCGGGATGTCCCTGGGGTATGGCGCCCCGCAAGCCCCCGAAAACCAACTTCGCACCGATCGTGCGCCCCTCGATGAGTGGGTGAATTTTCTGGATTGAATCCCTGGCCACGCAGCAACCTACGGGATGCGCCGCCTCAGGCTCCCCGCAAGTTAACCGTAACCGGTCAAAGGGTGCAAGCGCGGCCGCATAGTCCGCAGGATGAGCTACTTTCGGCCCCTGTATTGGCTCACGCAGCATCCTGAGGGAAACGCCCCTTGCAGAATCATTTGATTAGCGTCACAATAATCAAATGAAAGCAAAAACCCCCACCAGAGGCGGCCCCCGTCCCGGGGCCGGCCGCAAGCCCGGCACTGGCCCATACGGTGAGCCCACCCGAACCATACGCCTGCCCGAAAGTGCTGTGAATACAGTCAAACGGTTTTTATCGGACTATCAGACCGGGCATTCACAGGCGCAGGCGTTGCTTGCCGCAGAAATTGCCCACCCCGAGCAAAACCCCACCAGACTGGCTCTCCCCCTTTTCAGCCATAAAGTTGCTGCAGGCTTCCCCTCCCCCGCCGACGATTACGTGGAGGCTACCCTCGATCTCAACACCTATCTGGTCCGGCATCGGGAAGCCACCTTCTTCGTCAGGGTCAAAGGCCACTCCATGACCGGCGCCGGCATCTTCGATGGCGACCTGCTGGTGGTAGACCGCTCCATCGAACCCACAGCCGGCAGAATCATCATTGCCGTCATCGATGGCGAGTTGACGGTCAAGTGTCTTGCCTTTGAAGGCGGTCGGCCTGTATTGAAAGCCCAAAACCCACACTTCAAGGACATCGTCCTGCAAGACACCCAGGAGCTTCTGTGCTGGGGCGTCGTCACTTCCACCATCCGTCGCTTCGACTAAAGCGTTCATGCCGCCCGTTGCCCTGGTGGACTGCAATAATTTTTATGCCTCTTGCGAACGGGTTTTCAATCCCGGACTGGAAGGAAAACCCCTCGTCGTCCTCAGCAATAACGACGGCTGTGTGGTGGCACGCAGTCCTGAAGTCAAGGCCCTGGGCATCCAGATGTGCACGCCCTGGTTCAAGATTGAAAAATGGGCCAAGCGCCATGGCGTGAGCGCCT
>DAIDKJ010000229.1 GCA_027450105.1 Ferrovum sp. | reverse complement strand
CACCCCACAGCCTGGCG
Source organism: Ferrovum sp. (assembly GCA_027450105.1). Lineage (GTDB taxonomy): Bacteria > Pseudomonadota > Gammaproteobacteria > Burkholderiales > Ferrovaceae > JAJZHV01. The sequence continues at coordinate 2,266 of DAIDKJ010000229.1, read as the reverse complement.
TGGACCGTGAAGAAGTGGCCGCAGCGGTGGCCGCCGAATCCTCCACAGGGACCTGGACGACGGTCTGGACCGACTTGCTGACCGATCTGGATTATTACAAGGGCCGTGCCTATAGCATCGAGGATGTCCCGGGCGACGACACCTGCTTTTATGCCTTTGTGGCCTATCCCATCGATTTGTTCGAAGAAGGGTCGGTGGTGAATGTGCTCACCTCCCTGGTGGGTAACGTGTTTGGGTTCAAAGCCTTACGCGCTCTGCGTCTGGAAGATGTGCGCTTTCCCCTGGCTTATGTGCTGACCTGTGGGGGCCCCCCTCAGGGCATTCAAGTGGAACGTGACCGGCTCAACAAGTATGGTCGCCCGCTTTTGGGATGTACCATCAAGCCAAAATTGGGGCTTTCGGCCAAAAATTATGGTCGGGCGGTGTACGAGTGCTTGCGCGGAGGACTGGATTTCACCAAGGACGATGAAAACGTCAACAGTCAGCCCTTCATGCGCTGGCGGGATCGCTTCGACTTCGTGCAGGAAGCCACCCTCAAGGCCCAGCGCGAAACTGGCGAACGCAAGGGACATTACCTCAATGTGACCGCGCCCACCCCCGAAGAAATGTACAAACGCGCCGAACATGCCAAGGCAATTGGCGCGCCCATCATCATGCACGACTACCTCACCGGTGGCTTGACGGCCAATACGGGACTGGCCAACTGGTGTCGCGACAACGGCATGCTGCTGCATATTCACCGGGCCATGCATGCGGTGTTGGATCGCAACCCGCACCACGGGATTCATTTCCGGGTCCTGACCAAAGTGCTGCGTCTATCCGGCGGCGATCATCTGCACTCCGGCACCGTGGTGGGCAAGCTGGAAGGCTCGCGCGAGGCCACCCTGGGCTGGATCGACCTGATGCGCGACGAGTACATCAAGGAAGACCGCAGCCGCGGCCTATTCTTCGACCAGGACTGGGGCTCCATGCCCGGCCTGTTCCCGGTGGCCTCCGGTGGGATTCACGTGTGGCACATGCCCGCTCTGGTAAACATTTTCGGTGACAACTCCGTTCTGCAGTTTGGCGGTGGCACCTTGGGTCACCCTTGGGGTAATGCCGCCGGGGCTGCAGCCAACCGTGTTGCGCTGGAAGCCTGTGTGGAAGCCCGCAACCAGGGTGTTCCGGTGGAGAAGGAAGGCAAGGCTGTGTTGACCAAGGCCGCTGAAAGCAGCCCCGAACTCAGGATTGCCATGGAAACCTGGAAAGAAATCAAGTTTGAATTCGACACCGTAGACAAACTGGACGTGGCCCATAAGTAAACGCCCCATGGGTTTGTCAGGATCGACCATGAACGGCAAGAGGATGACGGCAGTGGGATTTCCCCCTTTGGCAGAGACCTGCCTTGCCGTCATTCAACAGATCGTTGCACTAAATCATTGAAGGAGCAGTCATGAGTGAAGTGATGGATTACAAGTCGCGTCTGAGCGACCCAGCCAGCCGCAAGTTTGAAACCTTTTCCTACCTGCCGGCCATGGCGCCCGAGCAGGTTCGCAAGCAAGTGGAATATCTGGTCAAAAAGGGTTGGAACCCGGCCATCGAGCATATCGAGCCGCAGTATTTGATGGATTCCTATTGGTACATGTGGAAACTCCCCATGTTTGGCGAAACCGATGTGGACAAGGTTCTGGCTGAAGCCGAGGCCTGCCACAAGGCTAACCCGGATAATCATGTACGATTGATTGGCTATGACAATTTCAGCCAGTCCCAGGGGGCTTCCATGGTGATTTTCCGCGGCAAGACTGTTTAAGGGTAGTCACTATCTTTCCAAGCCCCCGTAGCCGAAGGGTGTCGGGGGCTTTTTTACGACGAGAAGGATCATGAACGATATCATTTCCCAATACCGGATTTCCACCCAACCTTACTACCGACCGGTGGCCGATGAGGTGGAATTGTTTCAGGCCGCCTATACCGTGCGCATGCCCATGATGCTCAAGGGACCCACCGGATGCGGCAAAACCCGCTTTGTGGAGTACATGGCGCACACCTTGGGCAAGGCACTCATCACCGTGGCCTGCAATGAGGACATGACGGCCTCGGATCTGGTGGGACGATATCTGCTGGATGCCCAGGGAACGCGCTGGCAGGATGGACCATTGGCCATTGCTGCACGTCATGGTGCCATTTGTTACCTGGACGAAGTGGTGGAAGCGCGCCAGGATACCACCGTGGTGATTCACCCCCTGACCGATAATCGGCGCGTGCTGCCTCTGGAAAAGAAAGGGGA
>DAIDKJ010000228.1 GCA_027450105.1 Ferrovum sp. | reverse complement strand
CAATCTAAACCAATATTGATCTAGCGCTACAGTTGCCTTTTGATTTGAGATGAGCGTGTCTGGCCGCGGCTTGATGAGGTTTGGACAACGCGTCGTCGTCTTCGATGAACAGCAGCTCCACCATGAGACTGATCACTTCACGGGGCGTGAAATGCTCCCCGGCAGTTTCATTAGAGATTTCGGCAAATTTACGGATCAGCTCTTCAAACACATAGCCCATCTGGGTATTGCTGACGGTGTCGGGATGCAGATTGATGTTGGCGAACTTTTCCAGGACCAGGTAGAGCAGGTTAGCCTTATGCAAACGCTCCACCATTACGGCGAATTCGAACCTGCTGAAAATGTCCCGTACATCAGGAGAAAACCCCTGGATATAGCTTTGGAGATTGGCGCGCAGGTGGTCCTGGTCACCCATGAGTTTCGGCATGTCCATGGGAGATATGTTGAAAAAAGTTTGTTTGGACTTGCGGCGCACGAATTCTTCATAAGCTATGCCAGCCCTTTTTTGCTTTTCGAATTCGGCCAGTACATCTTTCTTGGTTGGCGCCAGAACGCAGTCCAGGCGCCGCAAAATAGTGAAGGGCAAGATCACCCGCCCATATTCCGATTGTTTGAAATTGCCGCGAAGAAGGTCGGCCACCGACCAGATCAAGGCCGAGAGGGATTGCTGATTCATTCAACACTCCACTGCGATTTTAAAATGAACGTAGATTACCAGTTATCAATGGCTAATTCTGAGTTTAAACATGTAAAAGCCCGCCTGTTACCGACTCTGAGTTGGCAAGCTGACTTTCTTCCTCAATCAATTTTGCGCACGATTCCAAACCTGCAATCCCATCCAAGGCATGGCTTGTTATCGCAGCCAGGATTAGACTCTCAGGGTCTGCCGCTTCATCATGTTTCACCCTACTACTCCGGCAGATTTTGAATCGTGGTCAAGAGCAGTTCTGTGGCCGCAAGCATGTCCGTCAGTAGACGCTCATCCTGTTCCAGATGCCCCTCGTATTCAGCCAGATTTCGTGTGTCATGTGTTTTAGCCAGCACTCGCCACTGCGCAGTCGGCAGTCCAAGCGTGTGCGACAATACTTGAAAAACCAGATAGCGATTTTCCGATCGATAACCCATCCGGCGCAACGCATATAGCGCCAGCGCATGGGCAGCGTTGTAACCCAAATCGAAGCGACTGTCGAAAGCGAGGGTGGTGCGCTGCGCATCCGCCAGACGGCGTTCTCCTGAAGCAAGCAAGCCCGCCAATTCACGAGCGCTGGGCGGTTCACGCTTGAGCTGTCCGATGCGCGCCAGATTTTCCAGTTCAGCCGAGCTCATTTTCGCTTCCAATCAGAAACAATCGTGGCAGGTTGGCAATGCGGGAGGCGAAGCTGTCCACTTGTGCGCGTTTGCGCCGCCATTCTACGGGCGTCAGCAATGTGGGGTTGATAGGCCGTGCCAGTTGTACCTCAGCCGACTGCAAAGCTTCATAGAGCACCGGATAATCCAACCCTTTGGCAATCACCATTAAATCAATGTCGCTGATGGCACTCTCCTCCCCTCGCGCTACGGATCCATAAACGAAGGCTGCTGAGATTTTTTCCGCCAGCGATGCCAGCGCCTCTTGCAGCGGTAAGGCCAAGCCGACGCTTTTGCGAATCAGTCCTGCGAGTTCTGCAAAGACAGGTGATGCCGGGTTAGCCTGGTAGTACTTCTGGTTGCCCACACGTTCGACCGTTACCAAGCCCACATTGGCCATGCGCGTTAATAGCCGATGCACTGCTCCAGTGCCCGAACCGGCCAGGCGAATCACCTCACCGCTTTGAAAACGTCTGGCAGGCTGCCCGTACAGCAAGCCCAATACCCGCTGCTGTACAGGCGTAAACAGAGCGTCTGCGAGCGCCGCAGGGACCGCGGATGGGGTAGAAAGAATATCTTTATTTCCCATAATGGGAACGATTCTACCCAAATCGGGAACGATAAACAAGCGCATCCTGTTGATGCGTCCGCCACTTCAAATTGGCAGGACCGCCTTCCTCCTCAATCAAATTTGTGTGCCTTTTCAAAACCTGCAACGCCTCCAGGCATGGCCATACTTCTCCCATGCCCAATTTCCTAATCACCGAGCTTGAAGTCGAGTTTCTGGCCGGCCTACCCCATGCGGCGATTGTCCTGTATCTCGCTTTAAGACGCGTTATGGACTATGCCACGGGTCTCGTAGGCATGGCTCGAGGGGTGAGCTGGCAAAGCCTGCGGGAGGAACTCCATGTGGATCCCCATCAGGGGATGCAGAAAAGCGGC
>DAIDKJ010000227.1 GCA_027450105.1 Ferrovum sp. | reverse complement strand
CGTCCATGCACAGCGGGCATAATCTGGAAACCCTGGACTTCGATTCGGTACAGCGGGCCAATCCCGAAATGCAGCGGCGCGCCCAGGAGGTCATCGATCGCTGCTGGCAACGGGGCGACGACAACCCCATTCTGGCCATCCACGACGTGGGGGCGGGGGGCCTGTCCAATGCCTTTCCCGAGCTGGCCTATGGGGGGGGTGTGGGCGCATGGTTTGATTTGCGGCGCATTCCCAATGAAGAACCTGCCATGAGCCCGCGGGAAATCTGGAGCAACGAGGCCCAGGAACGCTATGTGCTGGCCATTCGACCCGAACAACGCGACCTGTTCCTGAGCCTTTGCGAGCGCGAACGCTGTCCCGTGGCCATTGTGGGCGAGGCCACCATTCAGCACCACCTGCGGGTGGACGATCCCCTCTTGGGCGGCACTCCGGTGGATATGGATCTGGAGGCCCTGCTGGGAAAACCGCCACGGATGCAGCGCACGGTGACGCGAGCCGCGTCCCGCTTTCCAGCGCTGCAGCTGGAGCCCGCCCAGGGGCATCTGCTGCAGGCGCTGGAGCGCGTGTTGCGCTTGCCCGCCGTGGCGGATAAAACCTTTCTCATCACCATCTCGGATCGGACCGTGGGGGGGCTGTGCGCGCGCGATCCCTGTGTGGGGCCGTGGCAGGTTCCGGTGGCGGATGTGGCCGTCACCCTGGCCGATTTTCAGGGGTTTCGCGGCGAGGCCTTCGCTCTGGGCGAGCGCGCGCCACTGGCTTTGCTCTCTGGGCCGGCATCCGGGCGCATGGCCGTGGCCGAGGCCCTGACCAACCTGGCGGCGGCGCGCATCGAGCACCTGGCGCATGTGCGTTTGTCCGCCAACTGGATGGCCTCTGCCGGGGCCTTGCACGAAGATGCCCTGCTCTACGACACGGTGGCAGCGGTGCGCGATCTGTGCCTGAGCCTGGGAATCAGCATTCCGGTGGGCAAGGACTCCCTGTCCATGCGCACCGTGTGGCAGGACGAACAGGGTGTGGACCGGGCGGTGACCGCGCCCTTGTCCCTGGTGGTTTCGGCCTTTGCCAACTGTGTGGATGTGCGCCGCACCCTGACGCCCGAGCTGCGCTGGGTGGCCGGGGGCTCGGAGCTGCTGCTGGTGGATCTGGGACGTGGCAAAAACCGGTTGGGGGGTAGCGCCTTGGCGCAGGTCTATGCCCAGGTGGGTAGCGAACCCCCCGATCTGGACGCTCCCCAGGATCTGAAGGCGTTTTTTGAGGTGCTGCAACAATTGCAGCGCGCGGGCCGGGTGCTGGCCTATCACGATCGCTCTGACGGGGGCTTGCTGGTTACCCTCTGCGAAATGCTCTTCTGTTCCCATCTGGGAGCGTGCATCGACCTGGGCGCCCTGTCGCCGCTGCCCGACGTGCTGGGGCCCCTGTTCTGCGAAGAACTGGGAGCCGTACTCCAGGTGGCCCATAGTGAGCAGGAGGCGGTCCTCAAGGCCTTTGCCGCGGCCGGATTGGCCCATTGTGTGCACTGTCTGGGCTCCGTCACCAACAGCGGCGAGTTGCTGGTCACGCGCGCCGGAAAAACCCTGCTTTCCAGCCCGGTGAGTGCCCTGCATCGCCTGTGGTCGGAAACCACCTATCGCCTGCAATCCCTGCGGGATGACCCACAATGCGCCCAGGAAGAATACGACCGGCTCCTGGACCCTCTGGACGTGGGTTTGCACGCCTCCTTGAGCTTCGATCCAGAACAGAATGGAGCTGGACTTCTGATTGGGCGGGGTCATCGCCCCCCCGTGGCGGTTTTGCGCGAGCAGGGAGTCAATGGTCAGGTGGAAATGGCAGCGGCCTTTCATCAGGCCGGGTTTGCCGCGGTGGATGTGCACATGAGCGACATTCTGTCGGGACGCGTCAATTTGCAGGAATTTGTCGGGCTGGTGGCTTGTGGGGGGTTTTCCTATGGGGATGTGCTGGGTGCGGGCGAGGGGTGGGCCAAATCCATCCTGTTCAATGAGCGCGCCCGCGAGGCCTTTGCCCAGTTCTTTGCGCGCGGCGATGTGTTTGCCCTGGGGGTGTGCAACGGCTGCCAAATGCTCAGCCACCTCTCTACCCTGATTCCCGGTACGGCGCACTGGCCCCGCTTTGTGCGCAATCGTTCCGAGCAGTTTGAGGCGCGCTGGGTCATGCTGGAGGTTTTGCCCAGTCCTTCCCTGTTCTTGCAAGGCATGGCGGGCAGCCGCATTCCGGTGCCCGTGGCCCATGGCGAGGGCCGTGCCCAGTTACCTCCGGGGGCCGAGTGGTCTGTGGTACGTTCCCAGATGGCC
>DAIDKJ010000226.1 GCA_027450105.1 Ferrovum sp. | reverse complement strand
ATGTTCGCGCCACAGCAAGCCACTCACCAGGGTAGTAACCACCGCTACCACCAGCAGAGCCGCGAGCAGGGCGGCACCCCGTTGCGCACCCCCTCCTACTGCAGGGTTCTGTACAGGGGTACAAAGCGCACAGCGGAAGGATGCAGTCATCCGTTTTGTCCTGTAAGGCAGACCTTATGCAACGGCAGCGTATCTGCCCCGGGCAGCAGCACCTCCAGATCCAGCCCCAGCAATAGGGCATTGCCCCGCAGGTTGGGCAGACGCCATTGCGCGTTGAGCTGTGCTCCATCGGTACTCCAATCGGCCCCGGTCATGCGTGCCCGGGCCAGTAGATCGGTCGTCTCGGTCATGAAGGAGACTTGCGTCGCCGGGAATAGCGAGTCTGGTTCCTGCCCCTGTTGCAACTTGCTCCAGTTTTGCAGAAGCGTTTGACGGGTTGACTGCGGGGTTGATTCCAGGCGTTCGATGACTCCATCGTTCCAGCGGTAGCTGACAAAAATCCACAGCGCCGCACCATTGGCCTGTTTGCGTTGCCGGATCAGATCCACACGATGGGGTGCAAAATTCACCGGCACACCCGCCAGCCATTGGTCGGGCGGCCCCAGTTCACGACAATCCTGGTCCCATTGCCCAAACAATTGGCGTGCGGCATCAAACTGCTGGTCGTGGTGCGCCAAAATTTCCCGAGTGCGCACCATGGAATCCAGAGCGCGCCAGGACAAAATCGCCATGAGCGCCATCAGCAACAAGGCCACCATCACTTCCAACAGTGTAAAGCCCCCCAGAGTTGGCGTGCGTTGAACCCGGGCGAGCAGCGGGGCCTCTCTTGCTCGGCACCGAAGCTCTTGCTGAGCAGCCATGCTTGTGGCGCAGAACCGCATCAGCCTGCGCGCCCTCACAAGACGAATCCTGCCGTGTTGGTCACTAAATTGACCGTTTGCGCCAGTACCTGGGAATCCTGATCGGTGGTCACCTGCACGTCCACGCGCCGAAAAGCGGGGTTGGGGGTAGAGCTGACATGCTGGTGGCAAATGAAACGATACGCTCCCTGGGAGCAATCAAAGCTGCTGTCACCCACATCGGGCCAAACACCATCCAGACGCAAGCCGGCCTGGACGTTATCCGCGCTCCATTGGGCAGCCAGTCGCGGACCCAGCGCATCGCTGGCCTGCGTCACCACACCGAGAGCGCGCATTCCGGCCAATAGCACTACTCCCGTCACGATCAGGGCCACCAACACTTCGATGAGGGTAAATCCCGCCTGCCGAGAAACGTTTTTTGGGGGCCGGAAGAAGATCACGCAAGGGCTGTGGGGTGGCGCAAAAAACGCTGCTTTGCGATTCATGGCGCGACCCAAAAATGACCCAGGCCATCACTGTGCAGCAACGCCTGTTGATCTTGACGCTGCAGACGCAGGGCCAAAGGTTGCAAGGTTTCCTCCCCCAATTCGAACTGGAGCTGGTCTAGCTCCGTTTCGCTCTGCCCCGCGCTCATCTGCACCAGATGTTCCAGTGGAGGCGAGAAATATCCCGGAGGCAGGCGTTCGGCCGGGGGATTGTCCCAAACACCATTTTGGGCCTGCATGAAACGCCAGCCTCGATGATCCAGAATCAGCAGTACCGGAGCGCCGGTCAGACTAACCTCGTCGGCCGCCACATCCAGCACAGCGGCCAATTGCTCTGCCTGGCGCTGTAAGGGGATCTGGGTGGGGGCGCGCACCGACAAGGTGACCATGGTCACGGCCAACCCCATGATCACCAACACGATCAACAATTCGATCAGGGTGAAACCCGCTTGTCGGGAGTCAGTTGCTCCAGTTGCCGATATCGGCATCGTTGCCCTCACCGCCCGGTTTGCCATCGGCCCCCAGACTCCACACATCGATTTCGCCATGCTGACCCGGGTTGGCATATTGATAAGGATTCCCCCAGGGATCCTTGGGCAGATTGTCCAGCGTGGCTTTCCAGTTGTTGGGCACGGGCTCGGCGGCCGGCTTGTTGACCAGGGCTTCCAGCCCCTGATCGGTGCCCGGATAGCGCCCATTGTCCAGACGGTAGAGTTTGAGCGCCTGCACGATACTGGCAATGTCCTGGCGCGCAGCAATGCGTCGTGCCTCATCTGGCCGGCTCATGACACGCGGAACGATAAGGGCAGCCAGAATACCGATGATGATCATTACGACCATGATTTCAATCAGGGTAAACCCGCTTTGTGCCCGGGTGGCAGCCGTAGCGGAAAGCCCAGGACGCGCCGAGGGCGTGTCCAACTTTTCGCGACCAAGGTAAACCACGGGAAAGTAGCCGGATCGTGGGGGCAAGGA
>DAIDKJ010000225.1 GCA_027450105.1 Ferrovum sp. | reverse complement strand
CTTCACGCCCTTGGCGGCGAGCATTTTACGCACGCTATCGGCACGGCGTTGGCCCAGACCTAGGTTGTACTCGCGGCTCCCACGCTCATCGCAGTTGCCCTGAAGGGTAACCTTGGCGGCGGGGTGCTGCACAAGAAAATCACCATGGGCGAACACGACGGGCTGGTATTGATCCTTGACCGCATATTTGTCGAATTCGTAGAAAATGCCACGCTCACCCAGCGCGCCACCCACACCCTTGGGGGGATAGAGCATTTCTTTCACGGGTGCTGTGGTCGCCGGAGTTGCGGCGGGCGCCGCCGTAGCGGCAGTTTTTTCGGCTGCAGGAGCCGCGGTAGTGGCGGGTGGTGTTGAACTACAGGCCGCCAGAATACTGGTCAAAGCCAATGCAAGCAGGGTTTTTTTCATAATCATCCTCAGTGTTGTTCAATTATAACAAAGTAATTGTAGTGCCGGGGAAACAAACACACCCCGGTGTAACGCATGACCCCCCCTCCCGGTTTACTGCAAAGGCCCCCAGATGGGTTCATAGACGTCGCCAGTCTGGGTCGTCAGTTTTTGGCGAATCCTTCCATCGGTGCTTACAATACCAAGAATTCCCCGACCTTGCACCTGCGTGGAGTATAAAATGTATTTTCCATTGGGGGCAAAGGTGGGCGATTCGTCCAGTGTCGTGTCCGTCATCAGTTGCGCTTGCCCGTTGCTCAAATCCATCAGCATCACATGAAAAGCCCCTTCGTCACGCTGTACGTACACCATCTGCTTTCCTTCGGGATCCAGACGCGGCGAGACCACGTAGGGGCTGCCAAAGGTCAGGCGCACCGGGCTGGAATCCGAACCAGCCAGGCCCATGCGGTAAATTTGCGGCCCGCCATCCCGATCCGACACAAAATACAGGGTATGCCCATCCGGCGCAAAGAACGGTTCGGTGTCGATTCCCTCGCTGTAGGTGAGGCGTTGTGGCGCCCCTGTGCCGTCTGCGTTGACCAGATAAATTTGAGAGTGCCCATCCCGCGTCAACACGACGGCCAGACGCGACCCATCGGGAGACCAGGCCGGAGCACTATTGCTTCCCTTGAAATTGGCGACGATTTTGCGCGCTCCCGTGGCCAGGGTTTGCACGACGACCGTGGGGCGCTTGAGTTCGAAGGTGACGTAGGCGATTTTTTTACCGTCGGGGGACCAGCGCGGGGAAATGATGGGGTCATTGGCACTGAATACAGTGCGCTCGTTGAAGCCATCGCTATCCGCCACCTTGAGGGTCCGGCGCTGACCATGCTGGGTAATGTAGGCGATATGGGAGCTGAACATGCCCTTGTAGCCCGTCAAGTTCTCCAAAATGGCATCCGCAATATGATGGGCCACCATCCGGTACTGATCTTCTTCGCCTTCAAAAGCCAGATTCAACCGGGCCGTGTCATGATTCATCACATCCAGCAGACGAAATTGCGCCAGTACCCGGTGGTTGGCCTCTTGCTGCACATTGCCCACCACCAGGAAATCGGCGTGCCGGTTTTGCCAATCGTCCCATTTGACTCCTTCCACATCGGCCGGCGCCGGGTCCACATCGCTGGTATCGAGTGTTTGAAACAAGCCGGAGCGGGTCAAGTCGGCAGCCACGATGGGGGAAATTTTGAGATTGGCCTGGGCTTCGTGCGCAAAGGGCAAAATGGCAATGGGAATCTGATGCGTCCCCTGGGTGACGATTTCCAGTGTGATTTCAGCCCGTGCGCTCCAGGCGCCCAATAGCGTCAAACACAACAAAACGCAGCGAATCAGATTATTTTTCATGGCGTAATTGCAAGTGAGTCGTTCTGAAGTCCCGTCGCAGGGCCATATCGGGTGGTAGTGGTAATGGTTGGGAACGCATGATACCGCGAATCACGGCCTGATCATACTGGGCATTGCCGCTGGACTGAACGATTTTGATGGGCGTCAACACTTCCCCCGTGGGCAGGATCGTCACATCCACGTCCAGCGTCGTGCCATCCGGCACGCCCTCTGGCACTTCGGTATTATTCCTGATTTTGTTGATGATAGCCAGTTTGTAGCGATCGATCTGGGCTGCCTTGGCCGCCTGAACCGCCTGCGCCAGTTGCACTTGCCGCTCGTGACGAATCTCATTCAGAGCCCGTCGCGCATCATCCTGTTTTTTTTCCTGGGCAGCCTCGGCTCGCTCCTGTCGTAGTTGCTCCTCCAGCTCTTTTTGCCGCTTCAGGGCAAGCTTTTGTCGTTCCTGTTCCAGCCGTTTCTTTTTTTCCAGGGCAATATCGGCTTTAGTCGCCTGGGCTGTTGCAGGCGGAGCAGCTTCGGTACGCGCCGGACTGGC
>DAIDKJ010000224.1 GCA_027450105.1 Ferrovum sp. | reverse complement strand
GGTTTCCAGCCGCCTGTGGAAAATCCCTTTTCGTGCCCCAGTTTTACCCGCAGAGCGCCCAAGGCATCGTTGACCACCTTGGCCCGGTCGGCACCAAAAAAAATCAGGTCGCCATTTTGTGCACCTGTGCGTTGCAGAATTTGCGCCAGCGTATCAGTCCCCAAAAATTTGACGATGGGGGATTGCAAACCCTGTTCGTTGGGCTGTGCGCTGTCGTTGACCTTGATGTAAGCCAGACCACGGGCCCCATAAATGGCCACGAACTGCGTGTAGTCGTCAATTTCCTTGCGCGTCAGTTCGGCGCCTCCGGGAATCCGCAGTGCCGCCACACGTCCCTCAGGCAGATCGGCCGCCGCACGAAACACCTTGAAGTCCACGGTCTGCATGAGATCGGTCAGTTCGGTCAATTCCAGGGGAATGCGCAGGTCGGGCTTATCCGAACCGTAACGCTGCATGGCTTCGGTCCAGGTGAGGCGTGGAAAGGAAGGCCCCAGATCAGCCTGAATGGTTTTTTGAAACAAATCCCGCACCAACCCCTCCATCATGGCCATGATTTCCTCTTGGCTCAGAAATGAGGTTTCGATATCGATCTGGGTAAATTCAGGCTGGCGGTCGGCCCGCAAATCCTCATCCCGAAAACATTTGGTGATCTGGTAGTAACGGTCAAACCCGGACACCATGAGCAATTGTTTGAACAATTGCGGCGACTGAGGCAAGGCGTAAAATTCTCCCGGATGCACCCGACTGGGGACCAGATAGTCGCGTGCGCCCTCGGGGGTGGATTTGGTGAGCATGGGGGTTTCGATATCCACAAACCCCAGGCCATCCAGGTACTGACGCACGGTCATGGCCGCGCGATAGCGCAACATGAAGTTTTTTTGCATCTCGGGACGACGCAAGTCCAGAAAGCGGTACTCCAACCTGACCTGTTCCGACAAATTGTCATCTTCCAGAAGGAAAGGCGGCGGCAAGGAGGGGTTGAGCACACGAATACGTTGCGCCAGAACCTCCACAGCACCGCTGCGCAGGTTTTCGTTATCGGCTCCTTCCGGGCGCAGACGCACGCACCCAATGACTTCCAGCACAAACTCATTGCGCACGGCTTCGGCAACCCGGAAGTTATCCTGATCGTCCGGATTGCAGACCACTTGCACCACCCCTTCCCGGTCTCGCAAGTCGATGAAGATCACGCCACCATGATCGCGGCGACGATGGGCCCAGCCCATCAGGGTGACGGTTTGATCCAGAAAGCGGCGGTCTACCAGACCGCAATATTCAGTACGCATGATTCCACAATCTCAAGGAAGTTTCAAAGTTTAGAAGGAAGAGGTTTTGCCCAGACCCACTTCCACCACTCCCATGGAAATGATGTGCTTGAGCGCATCATCCACGGCAATGTCCAGTTCGATCACATCACGCACTGGAACCATGAGAAAAAAACCGGAAGTGGGATTGGGGGTGGTTGGAACGTAAACATTCAAATGCGGCTCGTCCAGTTTTTCGGCGATGGCCCCTTGGGGGGTTCCCGTCAAAAAGGCCAGCGTCCAGACGCCCTGATGGGGATAACGCACCAAAAGAACCTTGCGAAAGGCCTGACCTGAACTGGAGAAGAGGGTATCGCTCACCTGCTTTACCCCAGTGTAGATGGTATTGACCACAGGGATTCTTGCCAAGAGGTCTTCGCCCAGCTGCAGCAACCGTCGCCCCAGCAGATTGGCCGCAACGGCTCCAGTCAGCAGCACGATCAGCAAAGTGACTAATACCCCCAACCCGGGAATATGAAACCCGAACAGGGCTTCGGGGCGAATCGAGGCTGGCAATAAAAACAGGGTTTCATCCAGGGTGTTGACGATGAGGCGCAAAACCCATACGGTAATGACCAGCGGAATCAACACCACGATTCCGGTCAGGAAGTACCGTTTCATCAGGACTGTGCCGAACCAGATGCAGAACTGGAGGGCTTGGGAGTGGTTGGCTCAGACGGCTTGGCCGACTCCGCGGGTGCGGCGACTGCCTTGTCAGTAGCAGGTTGTGCTGGTTTGTCTCCCGCCGCAACGGCCTTGTCTGCGGGAACATCCCCAACAGATTCCGGCTTGGGCGCGTCGCCTTTGGGCGCACTACTGCCGCCGCGAAAATCGGTGACATACCAGCCTGTACCCTTCAACTGAAAGCCGGCGGCCGATACTTTTTTGATCAAAGCTTCAGCCCCACAAGACGGACAGACCGTTCGCGGTGGATCCGAAATTTTTTGCAGGACTTCGGTTTCCTGGCCACATGCCTGGCAGCGGTATTCGTAAAATGGCATGGAACCCTCCCTATAATCTTCAATC
>DAIDKJ010000223.1 GCA_027450105.1 Ferrovum sp. | reverse complement strand
TCCCCTGGGGCTTGGCAAGGCCCTTGACGGAACGGATGGCACAATCAACTGTAATTATATACAGTATTATTGAGAGTGCAAGCCCCGCGGAAGATTACTGCGCCACCAACCCCTCCAGCGCCCGGCGTACAGCGGCTGCCCGCACTTGCCAACGCTCCCCCGCAAAATGGCAGGTAACCGCCCGCGCTGCCTGGCCGCGGTGCTGCCAGGCCAAACACACGGTTCCCACGGGTTTTTCCGGCGTGCCTCCGTCGGGGCCGGCAATGCCACTGACCGCCACGGCCAGATTGGCGGCAGTGCGCGCCAAAGCCCCGGCTGTCATGGCGCAGACCACGGCTTCGCTCACCGCACCATGGCGCAGCAGCAAGGCCGCCGGCACCTCCAGTACAGACTGCTTGGCCGCATTGCTGTAGGTTACAAATCCGGCCTCGAGCCACGCCGAGCTACCGGGCACTTCGCTCAGGGCAACGGCGATTCCCCCCCCGGTGCAGGACTCGGCGGTCACAACCCGCAAGCCGCGCGCCCGCAAGGTGGCCCCCAAATGCCGCAACGCCTCGCAAGAAAGGGGCGCGCCAGACGCCTGCAGGGGGACGGAGTCCTTGTGTTCCACCGGGCTCACGGCAGCACGCCCTGCACTTGGCGCAGCACAAGGAGCGCATAGAGCGCCGCCAGCAAATCGTCCAGCATGATGCCCCACCCACCGCGCACGCGCCGATCCACCCAACGGATGGGAAACGGCTTCCAGATATCAAACAGACGAAACAGCACAAAGGCCAGAGCAAAACCCGCCACACTGCGCGGGGCTCCCTCCAGCACCAGGGCAAAGGCCACGATTTCATCCCACACCACGGCTCCCGGGTCCTCCTGCTGCAAGGCCTGGGCCGCACGTTCACATACGGGAATTCCCAGCAGGAACAGGCCCAGCAAGGCTCCCCCCTGCCACAGGGAGGGCAGTGGCGCAAGTAGCGCAAACAGCCCAAAACCCAGTAAGGTTCCCATGGTCCCCGGGGCCACCGGCGCCAGCCCGGTCCCCAACCCCAAGGCCAGCCAATGGGTCCAGTGTTGCCGCAAAAAGGACCAGCCGGGTGGAGAGCGCTTGTCAGCCAAAGTGATCATACCCCTGCCAGGAAGTATCCACGGGATGACCCTGGGCATCCAGCAACTGGCGCGTGTTCTGGCAGGTTACCTCGCCAATGCGCGTCAGGGCCAGATCCAGGCGCTGTCCCAGGGCCTGGATCTGGGGCGCAACCTGCGCCGTGGCCGTAAAGCAGAGTTCGTAATCATCTCCACCGCGCAACAGTAACCCCACATCCTGGGGGTTTTGGGCCAGATGGCGTTGCAGCGCCGGCGAACGGGGAAGCCGTTCCAAAAATACCCGGGCTCCCACGCCCGAGGCCTGTAACACATGCCCCAGATCGGCCAGCAAGCCGTCCGACACATCGATGGCAGCATGGGCCCAACCCCGCAGGGCCAACCCCAGGGCCACTCGGGGTGTGGGTTGTTCCAGCCGTTGAATACAGAAGGCGCGATCGGCGGCCGTGGGCGGCGGGTTGGAATCCGGGGTGGACTGCAGATAGCGCAGACCCAAAGCCGCATCCCCCAGCGTGCCCGACACCCAGATGTCGTCTCCGGCACAGGCCAGGGAGCGACGCAGGGCTTGCCCCACGGGAACCTGCCCCAGAATGGTGACGGCAATGGTCAGGGGGCCGGCGGTGGTATCCCCTCCCACCCAATCGGTATCATGGGCTTGTAAACAATCGTGAAACCCTTGCGAAAAGGCTTGCAACCAGGGTTCATCCACCTGGGGGAGACTCAGGCCCAAAGTCACCCAGCGCGGTTGGGCTCCCATGGCGGCCATGTCCGACAAGTTGACTGCCGCCGCCTTGTAACCCAGGCGGGTGGCATCGGTGGTGGCCAAAAAATGCCGGCCGGCCACCAGCAAATCGGTGGACACAGCCAATTCCTGCCCGGACTCGCATGCCAGGAGGGCACAATCATCCCCCACCCCCAGACGGGTGGCCGGGGTGGGGTGCACAAAATAGCGTCGGATCAGGTCGAACTCCGAGACCATGGGGGGCGTTTATCCTTCCGGTAGTGCAGCTCTGGCCTTGACCTCCTGAGGTCTGACCTCCAGGCTGAGACGATCCAGAACACCGTTCACGTATTTATGTCCATCCGTACCCCCAAACACCTTGGCCAGTTCCACCGCTTCGTTGATGATGACCCGAAAGGGCGTTTCGGGATGGGAGAGCAGTTCGTGGGCGCCAATCCACAACACGGCGCGTTCCACCGGGCTCAAAAGCCTGGCCTCGCGATCCAGATAAGGCTGCAGGCG
>DAIDKJ010000222.1 GCA_027450105.1 Ferrovum sp. | reverse complement strand
GCGGAAATCGAAAATGAAATCCAGCAGTCAGAATTAAAGGGCTTGCAACAGCGCATGAATGAGGCTGCGCGCGAGGTGCAGCAGCAAGTGACTCATGCCGGTACCGAAGTGCAATCTGTGCTCAATGCTCCGGCCATATCCACAGAAAGTAACGCGGCACCAGCCATGGCACCTGAACTCGTTCCCGGTTTTTCTACCCTCCCCTCCAGCCCCGTTCCGTTGGCCTCGAGCTCGGCCCCAGGGCTTTCTAACGCCCCTCTAAACGCCTCTGCTGCAGACCATACCCCTTTTGGGGGAGACCCTTTCAGTGTTCGAGGCGCACCGCGACGCAGCGTATCCATGGCTTCTTCGGGCAAGCCAGTATCCGCAGCGACTGATTGCGCCGACCTGGAGAACCCTTCCTCGTGAACGAAGAAAACGGTGCCATTCAGGAGTTCATCGGGCATTTGCTGGAGTTGCGCACGCGCCTGATCAGGGCTGTGATGGCCGTACTGGCGGTGTTTTTATGCCTGCTCCCTTTTGCCAATCACTTGTATACCTGGCTGGCCCTACCCTTGTTGAGCAAGATGCCGGCGGGTGGGCACATGATTGCTACCGAGGTGACGACCCCATTTTTTGTGCCCATGAAGGTGGCTGGGTTGGTGGCCTTTTTACTGGCGCTACCCTACGTGTTGTACCAAATCTGGGGGTTTGTGGCACCCGGCCTATATGCCCACGAAAAACGTCTGGCCCTTCCTCTCATTGTTTCCAGTACCGCTTTGTTTTACTTTGGCATGGCCTTTGCCTACTTTGCGGTTTTCCCCTTCGTATTTGGTTTTTTTGCCAATACGGCACCTCAGGGTGTGGAGGTGATGACCGATATTGAAAAGTATCTGGGATTTGTCATCAATATCTTTCTGGCCTTTGGGTTGGCTTTTGAAACCCCTGTGGCGGTGGTCCTGTTGGTGAAACTGGGTGTGATAACCGTTCAGCAATTACGCGCTGCACGGCGCTACGTGATTGTGGGCGCATTCGTGGTGGGGGCCGTGTTTACTCCGCCCGATGCCGTGTCTCAGACCATGTTGGCTTTGCCCCTGTGGTTGCTCTATGAGGTGGGTATTCTGGTGGCAACCCGCGTGCAGCCAAGAGTAACGCCAGCGGTTACTGTTCCGGTTCCTCGTCCAGATTCCTGATGGCACCCTTGGGGCGTTTCCCCACTGTGACATTCAATTCCAGTGTCTGATGGTTACGCAACACTTGGAGATGCGCATTTTGTCCGGGTTTGAGGGCGGAAATTCGATTCAGCATCTCCTGAGAGTCCAGGATGGGCTTGTTTTCCACTTGTACCAGGATGTCTCCTGGACGCACGCCTGCACGCTCGGCAGGTCCTCCCTTGAGTACACCCGAGATGAGGGCACCGTCGGGCTTTGAGAGCTGAAACGATTCGGCTAACTCGGGGTTCAGGTCCTGAACTTCCACCCCAATCCAGCCTCGGGTCACAGCACCTGTCTTGATGATTTCTTCCATGACGGACTTGGCCAGGCTGACCGGGATGCTAAAGCCAATTCCTTGCGACCCTCCGGATTTGGAGTAGATGGCACTGTTGATCCCGATCAGATTGCCCGAGGCATCCACCAGAGCGCCGCCGGAATTGCCAGGGTTGATGGCCGCATCGGTTTGGATGAAGTTTTCAAAGGTGTTGATTCCCAGTTTGCTGCGTCCCAAGGCGCTGATGATTCCTAAGGTGACGGTCTCGCCCACCCCAAAGGGGTTGCCAATGGCCAGCGCCATGTCACCCACCCGCACTTGGTCGGATAGGCCAAAGGTGATGGCAGGCAAGTTCTGCAGGTCGATTTTGAGTACGGCCAGATCCGTTTCCGGGTCCGCCCCCACGATCTGTGCCTTGACATTGCGCCCGTCAGAGAGGGCTACCTGAATTTCCTGTGCTCCATCGATCACGTGGTCATTGGTGAGAATATAGCCTTGCGCCAAAACGATAACTCCCGAACCCAGACTGAACTGCTGTTGTGGTGTGTCTGGTGGCAGATTGTCGCCAAAAAATCGACGTAGTGCCGGATTATCGGGGAAGACGGGAGGATGTGGTGTACGAACCTGCTTACTGGTGAAAATGTTTACCACTGAGGGTGTGGCCTTACGCGCTGCCTCCCGAAAAGAGCCAGGGGGTGTCGAGGTGTTGTCCCGGACGGCCTCATGGATCGTTTCCAGGGAATGAGAGCCGGGGATTGTCTCCTGCCGGAATGACACCATCACAAAGAATATCCCCAGGCAGATGGTCACGGTTTGGGAAAAAATCAGCCAAAGTTTTTGCATTAGATCAATATTTTTTTCGAAGATTAGGGTTATGATAGACGTTGCAGCGCAACATCGGCGTGTT
>DAIDKJ010000221.1 GCA_027450105.1 Ferrovum sp. | reverse complement strand
AAAGCGGCTCAAAAACCCTCAAGGACGCCTTGAATGAGGCCATGCGTGATTGGGTCACCCATGTACATGACACGTTTTACATCATTGGGACTGTCGCAGGGCCGCACCCTTATCCCATGATGGTGCGCGATTTCAATGCGGTGGTAGGACAGGAATGCCTGACGCAAATGCCGGATCTGGTGGGCCGCCAACCGGATGTGGTGTTGGCCTGTGTGGGTGGTGGGTCCAATGCCATGGGAATTTTTTACCCCTATATCCCGCATCAGAGCGTGCGTTTGATGGGGGTGGAAGCGGGCGGAAGCGGTATCGCCAGTGGCCATCACGCGGCTTCTCTTTCTGCAGGGCGCCCTGGCGTATTGCATGGCAATCGAACCTATCTGCTGCAAGATGACAATGGCCAGATCATCGAGACACACTCCATTTCTGCCGGATTGGACTACCCGGGCGTGGGGCCGGAACATGCCTGGCTCAAGGATTCGGGTCGCGCGGAATATGTGGCCATTGACGATCGCGAAGCGCTTGAGGCTTTTCACACACTGTGCCGCCTGGAGGGCATCATTCCAGCACTGGAGTCCAGCCATGCCCTGGCGCAAGCCATGAAAATGGCGCCCTCCATGTCCTCCGAGCAGATTTTGCTCGTCAATCTGTCCGGACGCGGGGATAAGGATATGGCCACTGTGGCTGAAAAAAGCGGATTACTTTGAAAAATCGCCGAACCCGCAATCTGAATACACTGCCTTTGGAGTGAAGCGGTTTGTCTTGATCATGATTCATTGATGTTAGGAGTGTTCCGTGTCACGAATTGCAGCAACCTTTCAACAACTGGCTCAAAGGCAGCGCAAGGCTTTGATCCCCTTCTTTACGGTGGGGGACCCAACGCTGACTCAGGCTGTTCCTCTCATGCAGGCCTTGGTGCGTGCGGGAGCAGATTTGCTGGAGCTGGGGATTCCTTTTTCCGATCCCATGGCCGATGGCCCCACCATTCAACGCTCTAGCGAGCGGGCCCTGAAACAGGGGGTCACATTGCATCACGTGCTGGCTACCGTGGCGCAATTTCGCGCGCTGGATCCCACTACGCCCGTGATCTTGATGGGCTATGCCAATCCCATCGAGCGCATGGGACTGGAACGCTTTGCTGTGGAATGTGCCCAATCTGGCGTGGATGGTGTGCTGGTGGTGGATTATCCACCCCGTGAAGCACGGAGCCTGGGGGAATTATTGCAGGCGCGGGCCATCGATTCCATTTACTTGCTTTCCCCAACCTCCACCGCTGAGCGAGTGTCAGAAATTGGCGCCCTAGCCACGGGTTATATTTACTACGTGTCACTGCGTGGCGTGACCGGAGCGGCCCACATCGATCTGGACGATGTGGCCCGGCAGGTGGAGCGGGTACGTGCCTGCACTCAGGTTCCCGTAGGCGTTGGCTTCGGGATTCGCGATGGAGCGACCGCGCAGGCTCTGGCACGGGTGGCCGACGGAATCGTCATCGGATCCCGCCTCGTGGAAGAAATCGAGGCCAGTTCCCCGGCAGATTTGATCCGGCGGGTCGAAACGCTGATCGCCGATTTTCGCCATTCCCTGGATCACTGACCCATGAGCTGGTTCAAAAAACTCCTCCCACCCCGCATCAAACGGGATAAAAAATCGGTCAAGGGCTCTGTGCCCGAGGGATTATGGGTCAAGTGTGGCGCTTGCGAAGCGGTTCTTTACCGCTCTGATCTGGAATCCAATCTGCACGTATGTCCAAAATGCGCACACCATATCCGGATTTCTGCACGCACGCGCCTGGACTGCTTCCTGGATCCGGACAACCGTTTTGAAATTGGCAGTGAAATCATTCCTGTGGATACCCTCAAATTCAAGGATAGCCGACGGTATGTGGATCGGCTCAGTGAAGCGGGGGCTGCCACCGGTGAATCGGACGCTTTGGTGGTTCAACAGGGAACTCTCAAGGGAATCCCTTTGGTGGTTGCTGCCTTCGAGTTCGAATTCATGGGAGGGTCCATGGGGTCGGTGGTTGGTGAACGATTCGTGCGCGCCGTCGATGCGGCGCGCGAGCAGAAAATTCCTTTCGTGTGCTTTTTGGCAAGCGGTGGCGCACGCATGCAGGAAGGGCTGCTGTCTCTCATGCAAATGGCTAAAACATGCGCGGCCTTGACCCGCTTGGCGCAGGATCGATTGCCCTTCATCTCGGTGTTGACCGATCCAACCATGGGCGGGGTGTCGGCCAGTTTTGCCATGATTGGTGATGTGGTCATGGCCGAACCCAATGCCTTGATTGGTTTTGCAGGACCACGGGTCATCGAACAAACGGTTCGGGAAAAATTACCCGAGGGGTTCCAGCGGGCCGAGTTTTTGCTGGAAAAGGGAGCCATCGACATGATCGTGGATCGACGCCTGTCCCGT
>DAIDKJ010000220.1 GCA_027450105.1 Ferrovum sp. | reverse complement strand
CGGATCCGCTTCGTTTCGCTGGATGTGCAGGCCGGTTCGCGCCGGCCGCAGCATGCCGAGCTGGAACTGGAAGTGGATGGCGAAGTACGGAAAGCGGCGGCGACCGGCGATGGCCCGGTGGATGCCACCTTCAAGGCCATTGAAAAAATTGCTTGTAGCGGCGCTGAGCTGCAACTGTTTTCGGTGAACAACATTACCAGTGGCACCGAGTCTCAGGGGGAAGTGACCGTCCGCTTGGCGCGCAACGGACGCATCGTCAACGGATTGGGAGCCGACACCGATATCGTAGTGGCTTCCGCCAAAGCGTATCTGAATGCGCTCAACAAGCTGGATGCACGCACAGAACGGGTCAGCCCCCAGCTATGATTGAACCGGACTTGATGCCGAGGGCGCCAAGGCAAACTGGGGCAATGGCGGCCTGGCAGCGCGAGTTGCGATTCTTTTGGATGGTGGCCCAAAAATTTCGGCACGATCGCTGCATGCAGTCCGCTGCCAGCTTGACCACCACCACCCTGTTTGCCTTGGTGCCACTGTTTACCATCAGCCTCAACCTTTTTGCCCTGTTGCCCAGTTCGGCCAAGGTTGGTTCCGCCTTACGCGCGTTTTTGCAGGCCAACCTGTTACCCGATTCCGCCGGACGGGTGGTGAGCATGTATGTCACCCAGTTTACCGGGCATGCGTCGCAACTGACCTATGTGGGTTTGGCCCTGCTCACGGGCACGGTCTTGTCTCTGGTCATTACCGTGGAACATAGCTTTCATGTCATCTGGGGCAGCGGACCCACTCGTCCCTGGCCCACTCGCTTGCTCATATACGCCGCCTTGATTCTGCTGGGCCCCGTCTTGCTGGGACTGGGTCTTTGGGGGCTGAGCCTGGTCTTGAGTACCTCCATGGGTTGGGCCGGAGAAGGACGACGCGTTACCCAAGAGGCGCTGAAAGGCTTGTCGTTCCTGATCCTGGCCGGGGGTTTGGCACTGGCCTATTATGCCGTGCCCGGAACCCCGGTGAAGGGACGCCATGCACTCTTGGGCGGCACGCTGGCCGCACTGGTGTTCGAGGGAATGAAATCTGGCTTTACCTGGTTTATCACGCATTTTTCGGTGGTAACGTTGATTTATGGCGCCTTTGCCGTGTTTCCCATGTTTTTGCTGTGGATTCATACCTCCTGGGCAGTCATCTTATTCTGTGCCGTGCTTACGGCCAGCCTGCCGCTGCGGCAGGCGCTGCACTCGACCAAGGATCATCAGGGCTGATCGGGTACCATGATGTCCTGGGCAGTCCATTGATTGTTGAGTTGCACGCTGGCGCGCAGCGGCAGTTCGATGGGCTCAAAGGCACTGGCGTCGGCTTTTTGACGCAAACGAGACCAAGGCACTCCGGCGCGCTTGAGCCACTCCTGCAGATGCTTTTCAGAAATCCAGCCCCAAGGACCCAGCGGGTCCGTTGCCCCCACCTGGGCGCTTACAATGGCATTCTGGAAGGTTTTGAGGGTAGCCTCGTCCAATCCATCCTGCCGGGCGTCATGCACCAGCAAGGCCAGCGCCGCACCATGACGATGGGCGTTTTCCAGTTTTCCATGCCAGTCTCCCCAACCACGCACTACGGGATGCGCAAGGGCTTCTTGTGAATTGACCGTCAATCCATCCCTCAGGGGCGGTGCACCCGACAAAATGATGACCGTCTTGCCTTGAAGGTCATGTCCCTGATAGCTATCCCAGCCCAGAGCGGGCACCTGAATCCCATAGCCCACAAACACCCAGTCAGAATCTTGTACCTCGCTATGGTGCGTCAATGCTTTGGACTGAAGCACCAGATCCTCCGGGCTGTGCAAGAGCAGCTTGCGTGTTTTGTTGATGCTCAACTGCATGCTGGCCTGGGTATGCACCAGCAACAAGGAAACAGGGTGCTGGGGGTGCACCTGGGTCAGGCGATCCACAGCGGACAAGGGAAGTGCATGGGCCGCAGAAGTCATGTCCGTGGCAACCGGTTTGACTGCACCAGCACCCTGCTCCACAGACGTGGGGGGCACACAGCCTGTAAGGCCAAGGGTGCCACACAGCACCAAGCAGGATCCCAACCGACCTGCACAGCGCAGCAGCTGCCCTAGAATGGCGCTTGCACACGTTGCGCCAGTACGACACCGCTGGCCCTGGTAACGGCCAAAGGCTGTCCGAATGTGTACGACTGACTCACGCTGAATCATGGGTTTCTCCGGTTCAATCCGCAAATTCCTGAACGCACCACGCCCCTGGCAATATGTTCCTGCGCAACGTCAGGCGTGTCATGGCGCTGGAAACCATTATCGGCTGCCGGTTGCCCATGGAACTGGGCTAGAATCGCGTATTATTTTTCTTTTTCGTTGGTCCCCATCATGCGCTTATCCCAATCCTTTCTCTCCACCCTCAAGGAAGCCCCTGC
>DAIDKJ010000219.1:519-2466 GCA_027450105.1 Ferrovum sp. | reverse complement strand
TCAGGCCAGAATCGAGATCCAAGTCCTGGAGGCTAAACTCGCTGAACTGAGCGGGACCATCCAGGAGCAACGGCAGGAGATCGAGCGACGGCGACAGGAGACCACGGAAGCCCGAGAGACCGCCGCCGAGTTGCGCGGGCAGGTCGAGGCATTGCAACGGGTGATCTCGGAATGGCAACCGCGGAAACCTTCCGGGACCGGGAGAGGCGAGAAATAATCACCCCCCGCCCCGGGGCCACCCTGACCGAGAAAATCGGTCAGAGGGCAAATTTGGGGCCTTGGCGGGGCTGTTTCTGTGGGTGGACGTGCTTGGCCGCGATTGACGGCCAGGTCTGTGTCCGTTTTATGCTTTGTCACTTATATGGATGCCTCCATGTGTGCAAGATGATTTTGATGTCTGGCATGTTGAGGTCGGGTTGCTGTCTTATATCCGGCCTTTGATGCAGGATGATAAGCCTGCTGGCCCCGATGGAATCCGCCGGAAAAGTCCTTATCTATGTTACGTCCTTGAAGGACAGGGAAATGCCAGGCTCTCTCTTCCGTGGTCTGACCTGTTTTGCCATCAATCGTTTATCAGCCTGCGCAACTCCTTTTGTTGAACTTCAACAATTCTGTAACAATTACGATATGGAAGCCGCATTCATTGTGTGACTTGCCACATATTCTGTATTTTTCACTAGCAGTGCCCAGATGGTTCGGGCCATCTTGTTGGCCAATGCCACCACCGTCACATTGTGTGGCCGTCGGCTGAGGAGCTTGTCGATCCAGGGATTCCGGTTCTTGATCTGGAAGTTCACTACCGCCCGTGCCCCATGGGTCAACAGAGATCGCAGATAGGTGTCCCCCCGTTTGCTGATGCCCAGCAGCCGGACCTTGCCACCTGTCCCACTCTGGCGGGGAACCAGCCCCAGAAACGCCGCAAACTCCCGTCCTGAACGGAAGGACTTCATATCCCCCACGGTGGCGATGATGGCGGTTGCCGTAAGCAGCCCCACGCCGGGGATGGCCATCAATCGCGTCACTGCCTCCTGGTCTTTCTTCCACAGCGTCAAACGCTTTTCGATCTCTGCAATATCCTTGTCCATCTCTTCAAGGCGTTTTAATTGCTGGCGAATCGTGTCCAGCATCATGGGCGATATAGAGCTTTCCAGATTGGCCAAAGCGTCTGGAACCTCTTTCAGCCCCCGTTGGCGACCTTGCGGCAAATCGGCACCGAATTCGTAAAGTAAGCCGCGGATCTGATTCATCTGCATCGTCCGGACCTTGATCAGTTGTGACCGCATGCGGTGCAGCGCCAGGACCGATTGCTGTTCCTCAGTTTTGACAGCCACGAAGCGCATGTCCGGCCGTTGTACAGTCTCCCAGATGGCCGCAGCATCGGCTGCGTCGTTTTTGTTGGTTTTCACGAAGGGGCGCACAAACTGCGCGGCTATCAAGCGCACCTCGTGGCCGAGCTTTAGCAACTCGCGCGCCCAATAGTGCGCACTTCCGCAGGCCTCCATGGCAATGACGCCGGGTTGGCGGTTGGCGAAGAATTCCAAGAGCCTACGGCGCTTCAACTGTTTGCGGTGGATTTCACCAGTCTCCATATCTACCCAGTGCAACTGCATGACCGACTTTGCCAAATCCAGTCCATAGGTTGTAATCTCCATGATGAGTCCTCCTTGTCCTTCGCGTGGGTAAATTTCCACTTTGGCACCTTGATGCCGTCCGGTTCAAGCGAGGACTCCCTTCTGAAACTCCCCGCTGCCGGTCCTGTGTAGGGGGAGGCATCCATGCCATCTTTTCAAGGCTCACTGCCGCTGCACGGAGCCACCGCGCCCCAAAACCAGGGAATGGCAGCGTGCACCATTTCTGGGCAGCGCCCCCACAGGTTGCCACAGGCGCTTTCCCTAAGCAAATCGTTAGGTTCCCCGCAAATGGCGGAGATAGAGATCAACCTGGGTT
>DAIDKJ010000219.1:0-509 GCA_027450105.1 Ferrovum sp. | reverse complement strand
CCATGCCATCTGTGACGGCTTGTGAGGGTGGATTCATGGTAACGACCAGTGCAGAACGGATGCGGTGGAAGCGGGCGCGGGACCGGGGCATGGTCTGGGGCGAAGGTGATGAATCGCAGCTCAGTGATACCGCGCTGATCGAACAACTGGCGATCGCCTGCCAGAAGACCCGCGATGGGCAGGGCAACGCCATTGCCCTGGGGCTACTTCGGGAAATCGCGGAGCGGATCGGTTTGTCGGGGAAGTCGCTGTGACAAGGAGCGCATGTCGATTGTAATAAATAATAGTATGTAGTATTATATAACATATTACATTCAAGAGGATTTTGGCATGGCATCACAGGAAGCGATCTGGGCGGCGGCGGATGCGCTGGTGAAGGCGGGGGAGCGGCCCACCCTGGCGGCGGTGCGCAAGGCGGTGGGTGGCGGGTCGTTTACCACGATCAGCGAGGCGATGGCGGAATGGCGGGGGCGGCAGGCCATCGCGGAGCCGGTCCGTGAGCCCGCGCC
>DAIDKJ010000218.1 GCA_027450105.1 Ferrovum sp. | reverse complement strand
GCCCAGCAACAGGGGGCTGCCCTTGCGCGCCGCCAGCAAACGCCCGGGCTCGCGCCGACTCACCACCGCCACGGCATAGGCCCCTTCCAGGCGCGCCAGGGCCGTACGGGTGGCCTGCCCCAAATCCGGGTGCTGCTGGTAATGGGCGTGGATCAGATGGGCGATGACCTCGGTATCGGTTTGCGACTCGAACACATAGCCCAACTGTTGCAACTCCAGGCGCAAGGTTTCGTGGTTTTCGATGATGCCATTGTGCACCACGGCAATGTCCTGATGGCTTTGGTGCGGATGGGCATTCGCTTCACTGGGCGCGCCATGGGTGGCCCACCGGGTATGGGCAATCCCCAGGCAACCAGAAAACCCCTGCGCCTCTACCTGCCCCGCCAACTGGGCCACGCGACCCGTGCTGCGCAGGCGCTGCAAGGCGCCCTGATGAATCACGGCCACCCCGGCCGAATCATACCCCCGATACTCCAGGCGTTTGAGCCCTTCCAGGAGCATGGGAACCACATCGTGTGGGGACAAGGCCCCGACAATACCGCACATGGGAAATAGCGCCTCAAAAAACCGTGGAAAAGAGGATTATACGGCGAGATCCTGCAACAGCGCCTGGCGCAAGGTGGAGGGCACGGGGTCGGCCTGGGCCACATAACGCGCATGCTCCACGCCCATGGCCAAGGGCGCCCCGGCCTGCAAGGCGGCCATCAGGGGCGGGGTGAGAGGGAAGCGCAAAAAGTGCACGGCCGACGTCTTGAGGTCGTTGTGGCGGATCATGTCTTCGTCCGCCACGGCAAAAACCGGTTCGCCAGAGCCCACCCGCACCCAGACCAGATGCTCGATGCCCCGCAACTGGGTAAGCCAGTACACCCGCTGGGCCACGTCGGGGTACTCGATCAACATCGTCGCCTTCCAGTTGTCCCCATCGGGTACGAGGGCGTTGTAGGTGTCCAGTTCATCCTGAATGCCCACTGCCTCGAAGATGCGCTCGATGCGCAGCATTTCCTGGATCTGGTAGCGCATGGTGAGTTCGTCTTCGAACAGGAGCGTGATATGCGCTCCCAACGCCAGGGTACGATGGCGTTTATGGGCGATGACCTGGGTACGCAAGGCGGTGCGTTCGCGGGCATAGGCTTCGAGGGTCAACAAACTGTCGCGGGTAATCTTGGGCATGGAAATTTTCCTGGGGTGTGCAAGGAATGGGGTCACTCATCGAGGCCATAGGCCATTCGCAGCAGCGTGATGGGGTGCGCCTTGGGGTGATCTGTTTGCATGCCCTGCAGAATGTGGCGCGCGGCAATGGGGCAGTCCGAGCTCACGTAATCGGGCGCGGGATCCTGCATGCGCTTGAACACCGGCCCCCCAATCTTCATGGAGGTGGCGAAATGTTCGCGCTTCACCCCCCAGGTTCCGTCATGGCCCGCGCAGCGTTCCACGGTATTCACCGTGGTGCCGGGAATGAGCTCCAGCAGCTCGCGTGTTTTGAGCCCCATGTTCTGCACCCGCAAATGGCAGGGCACATGGTAAGACACCTGGCCCAAGGCCCGTTTGAAATCAGTCTTGAGCAATCCATCAGCATGGCGCAGGGAAAAATACTCGAAGGGGTCATACAGGGCTTGTGCCACCAGTTGAACTTCGGGGTCGTCCGGAAACAGCAGCGGCAGTTCCTGCTTGAACATCAGGCTGCAAGAGGGAATGGGGGTCATGAGGGCATAGCCCTCGCGAGCCCATTGGGCCAGCTTGGGAATATTGAGCGCCTTGAGTTCGGCCACGCGTTCCAGATCGCCCAGCTCCAGTTTGGGCATGCCGCAGCAGGCTTCCTTATCCAGCAGGCGCACCGGAATCTCGTTATGCGCCAGCACCTGCAGCAAATCCAGGCCGATGCCCGGTTCGTTGTAGTTGATGTAGCAGGTGGCATACACCACCACCTTGCCCGGTGTGCGCGCGCCATCACGCACGGCAAAGGACTCCTGGGGGCGCGCGCTTTTATGAAAGGTTTTTGCGCTGTAGGTGGGTAATTGGCGGTCCTTGTGAATGCCCAGCGTGCTTTGCATCACGGCACGGCTCAGGCGATTGCGATTGACCGCGTTGACCACTTCCACCACCACCGGGATGGAGGCCAGCTTGCCCAGGGCATCGGTGCTGGTGAGCAGCTTGTCCCGAAAATTCGGTTTGCCGGCCTTGAACTGCACCGCCTTGGCCCGCAGCATGGTGTGCGGAAAGTCGAGGTTGAAGGGGTGAGGCGGCGTGTAGGGACATTTGGTCATGTAGCACATGTCGCACAGGTAGCACTGGTCCACCACATCCCATAACACGGGTTTGGACACCTGGGCCAATTCCCCCAGGGGGGTGGCATCCACCGCATCGAAGAGCAGCGGGAAGGCGTTGCAGAGGTTGAAACAGCGCCGACAGCCATGACAGATGTCGAAGATGCGCTCCATCTCGGCCTGGGTTTTGAGCGGGTCGTAAAAGTCGGGGTTTTTCC